>CAYTAO010000056.1:0-16172 GCA_964435915.1 uncultured Dehalococcoidales bacterium | reverse complement strand
TCCCGGTTCTACAAGCCCAAGGTCTTCCTGCACCTCGCGGGCGATCTTGATGATGTCGTAGTACTGCAGCAGAAAACCGACTAGGCCGTGCTTTTCCAACAACTCGAACTCCTTGTCGAGTCGCGCTGTTACTTCGGGAGTTACGCTGCCGTATCGACGCATGGCCGCCTCTTCGCAAATCTTCCTTAGATAACTCGATTCGGTGTGGTCGGGCGGCAGGAAATCGTACGATGGGAAGTCGTAGATGGCATCAGAAGTGAGATCGAACTCACACCGATCAGCGATCTTTATGGTGTTCCTGATCGCTTCCGGATGCTTGTTGAATAGCACGCTCATTTCGTCGGGTGACTTCAGGAAAAACTGGTCGTTGGGCCGGCGTTCTCGGTGGCTGGCTTCGAGCAACTTATTGTGCTTGATCGCAACGAGCGAGTCGTTGAGCCGGTGCCGATCTCGCACGTGGTAATGGGCGTTGTTAGTGGCAACGATTCCCACTTCCAACTCTTTAGCAATCACCGCCATATGGTGGTTTCGCTGGACATCACCCATAACGAGATTTTGCTGTAGCTCAAGGAAGAAGTGTTCCTTGCCGAATATCTCGACATATTTTTTGGCGGCGCGTTCAGCTAAGTCAGTGTCGCCAGCGGTTACGAGCCTTGATATTTCACCCCGTCGACAACCGGATAAGCAGATGATTCCCGCGGCATGATCCGCGAGCAGTATGGGGTCGAGATGTGGGTCGTTTCGCTCTTCGGCGTCGACATGGGCACGCGTGGTCAGCAGCGAGATGTTTCGATACCCGGTGGCGTTTTCGGCGAGAAGGGTTATGTGGGGACGCTCACCGGGTTCGTACTCGATATCGGACGGTTCATCTAGCCCGCGTGAGAGTGAGAGTTCGATGCCGATGATCGGTTTGATGCCGAGTTCCTTGGCTGCCTGTGCGAACTCCATGACGCCGCTGACGTTGTCATGGTCGGTGATGGCGAGGGCGTGGAGTCCGAGCTGTTTGGCGGTAATCAGCAGGTCCCACGATTCAGAAGCCCCTTCCTGAAAAGAGTAGTTGCTATGCACATGCAACTCTGCATAGTCTGGTTTGCAGGTTTTTCTGCGAGTTTGAAAAGAGTTGGCTGGATTGGGGGACTCGATCTGCTGGTCGGATGTAATAAGTGTCCCGACCGTGGTGGAGGGATCTGGGGTCGTGGTGTCGCGATCGTCTACCATGGTCGCATCTTCCAGATGCTCCGCTTGCTCTTCGTTGACCAGCGCCTTTATTCCGCGTCCACCATTGATCCAGCCTGGATGTGTTGGGTTGTCGCCTCGATAACCCGAGTCGTTACTTTTCACCATATCCAGCGGCTCCAGCCCATCGACTTCGCTATCAGATCCCGACTTCGCAGAAAAACCGGCACGGCGGCGGCGTGATTTCGTTTCCCATCGTGGGTCGATGGTCTCTCCTGTATCGGTAGGTTGCCCAGACGATCCGATCGCCTCTTTGGCAGGTAGCACCTTTTCTATTTC
This sequence comes from uncultured Dehalococcoidales bacterium, assembly GCA_964435915.1. Taxonomy (GTDB): domain Bacteria; phylum Chloroflexota; class Dehalococcoidia; order Lucifugimonadales; family Lucifugimonadaceae; genus Lucifugimonas. The sequence continues at coordinate 14,657 of CAYTAO010000056.1, read as the reverse complement.
TGAAAATATATCCATACGTCTTATGCCCGGCACCGAACTTCTTTTCGCAGTCCCCGCGTGCTCGTGCATTTGTTAATGGGGAACCCTGAAGATGCCCAATGATTCCATGAACTCCCAATGGCGATGTCGCATCGAGTAAAGTCGTGGTGGTTGACGATGCTCACTTGTTTATTTCTTCTGCTGTTGAGTGGTCGCTGGGTAGAGGGGTTGGTAACCGACCTATGAAAACGGTGATCGATATCAACCGCACTTAGTGTGCTTCTGGCCAGAGTTCGACTTCCTAACCAGATTGTCGGTACCAGATGTTGACTATGAGATCGAGATAGACGGTTAACTGCTGCCCATTCTGGAGTCGTAAGACGTAATACAGCCGAGCTATTTCCTCTTCGGGACCGCGCCACCACTCATCATTTACTTTCCACAGATTTTCGATCTCAACGACCTGCACCCACTTTCCGTCAGACACGAGTGGTGTGCTTTCTGAGAGGTCGGCAGAGATTGGCTGATTCGATCGAGTTGAGCTTCCGAGCGTACGTTTCGAGCCACCCTCTAACTCTCTCTCTACGAGGGAGGGAGAACTGTCCTGAATCCTCCCTCCAGCAGCGAGAGGGTTAGGGTGTGGGTTGTTACTCTGGCGATGTTTGCGACGTGCGCGGGGTGAGTTGATAGTTGACAGCACTTGAATGGCGGTCGGGTTCCCCTCCGAATCGGTGCGTGCGTAGACGATCCGTGGAGCGTTGAGTGGCTTTATCCCACCCGAGTGCATCCTGCTAGTTTTGGCCGACTTGCGCGAAGCTTTACCTGTCAACTTAGCCAATCCCTTCCGATCTCTCAGAAAGCGTGCCATCGGCACTGCTGGCACTCATCTGAACCAACGCATAGCGGCGTTCGGGGATTCTTGACCACGGCTCGAGCGCCCTTACCTGGTAGATGGGCGGCGCCATTTTCAGCCGAGTACGAAGCTGACTGATTGTTTCCTGCAAGTTCTCATCATGCTTCACCTCTTTCCACATCGACTCCTGCCGACCCGCCTCGCCGGTGATACCCGAAAGGGTCAGGCGTATGTCCTCCAGAGGACCCGGAATCACAGCCATGTCGAGCTTTGACTTGATAGCAAATAGCGCCTGGTTTTTATTGCCAGCAGGATTTTTGAAAGCCACTCGCATGGTCCACGGTGCATGCTGGAAAACCTGGGACTGGATATTGGCCTGACGGGCAAAACGTCGTGAAAGCTGGGACCGTCCGTAGGCGCGCCCAAGCAGACTTTCGATGGCTGGAACGATAGTTGCAAGGCTCACTGTGGGGTCCGGGAAGTCGAGATGCTCCGACACGCCCAGCAGGCTTCGTTTCGGTGTCAGTGGGCGATCATCTATACCGTTCGCCAGATCCCACGCCGTGCCTCCTGCCTGGCCAAACTGTGCCTCCATCGGGCCGCGTGGAATGTCGGCGATGTGGCCCATCGTCGTAAGCCCAAAAGCATTCAGCCTTTTAATGAACGAGTAGGGGACTGGGAGAGAGTCGACCGGGAATCGATCGAGGAATCGCCCAGGCTCCCCGGTTACTTTTCGTCCGCTGTTGGATCGACTCAAAAGAGAGGCAGCGTAGGCCAGCCACTTGTTATCTCCGACGCCAATACGCAGATCGAAGCTGTCGATTGCGTTCGCAAGTAACCGCACGATATGGGCGTCGTCGCCATAGAGCCCCTCTAGTCCCCATATACCCACGTAAGCAAGACCCGGAGCTGCTGCTTCGATATCGGGTACCAGCCGTTCGAGATTCTCAACGATGTCGTCGAACACCAGCGCGTAGAGAGGAGTGTCGGCTTCGATGATTAGCACGCCCCGGTGCTTCGAAGTCGCTTCGGTTAGCGGCATACCCGGCATCACGTCGCTTAGATCGGGTGATGCAGCGAGAACAACGCGTGCTGAAAGAGAATCGGCACCAGATCCTGATCCGGTGGCTGTGCTTGTCAGTTCCTCAGAGAGATTGAGCACCTTGCCAGCAACGATCGCAGAACGGTTCTGTAGTTCCGGCTTGCGCGCCACTTCGACCTGCCACGGGAAGTTGGGGATTCTGAGACACGCGAGTGGCCGTGCCCTAGGCACTTTTAATAAGGGGGCGGCAAAGGTTGTCTGAATCGCTGTGGTGGCGCTTTGGTTCATAGTCAGTGGTGAGCCAGATCTATGCTGAATCGGGTGTTTGTTCGGTTTTGATCGTTGATTGCCACGTCGCTGATTCTTTGCAATGACAGAAGTTCCAATGGTGCGCTGGCTGATTGGGTGTAGAGATCAAAAACATCAATCAGCGTTAGTTGTGAAATGGCCGCTGTAGGTGAGACGACCGAGCCGTCTATATGCTCCAATCGATCTGGTTTCCTGATGTTTTCAAAGAACCAAATATCGACTGGAACCCAATAATAGAACATTTGTTCTGTTATTCAATAGGGACTGTCACATTGATACTCAGGTCTTAGTGTTCCCGGTTTTTGGTGAAATCTTCTTTCGTGTAGTCGATTACATGATCTACACCGTTCTGGCCCATAGAATCCAGTTTTACCGTGCTGTCGACGCCGGTCACTTCTGCCTCGAGCGCTTTGGTGATTTGCACAGCGAACGAGCCTGCGCCACCACCTGCTCCGTTGATCAGAATCTTTTGTCCGGGCTTGATCGCACTTGTTTCACGAAAACTGGAACGGCTAGATCAGACGACTGAGGCAAAGCTGCCGCCTGCTTGAAGGACATGCTCGGTGAAACTGCCAAAACGATGCTGTGAAATATCACTCAGCACCTCATCACCGGGCTTGAACTTCGCAACGTTTTTACCAGCGGCTTCAACCCGCCCCGAAACATCGCACCCAAGAATCAAGATTTTTATGGATTAAAAAGTCCCGCCAAAAAGCGGTTGACTAACGGGATTCCTCGCAACATTTGCCGGTCCCAATCGTTGACCGACGATGCGTGTGCTTCTATCAGAACTTCCAGAACTTCACCGTCTTTGGGAGTAGGCTTGTCGACTTCCTCGAGCTGAAGAACGTCGGGTGAACCGTATTTGCGGAAGGCGACTGCCTTCAATCTGAAGTTCCTATTCCAGTGTTTGAGGTGGAAAGAAGATAGCCGCTGCACCGAACTATGCGCAAGCGACCGTTCAATAACCAATATGAGGGATTCGGACTGCGTTACACACGGGCTTTCTCGCTGTAGTCTGGATCATCGTTGTTCAGGCCAGTAACAAATTGCAGCAATCGGCATACCAAATGAGAAGCTCCCAATTATTCGGAAAGACACATCGCCAGGCTCCCGGCGATGCTGAGACTGTCAGCCATCAGCTGCTGACTCGAGCCGGGTTCATCCAGCAGATAGCAGCGGGGATCTTCAGCCTACAGCCGCTGGGGAACCGCTCGATCACAAAGATCCGAAACATCATTCGTGAAGAAATGGACAGCGCTGGTGGGCAAGAAGTCAACATGCCAGTCGTTCAGCCGCGAAGTCTGTGGGAGGAGTCGGGCAGGGCAGATACGTTCGTGCCCCCGTTGGCCAGATTTGAAGATCGGCGCGAACGCGACATGGTGCTTGCACCAACGCACGAAGAAACGGCCACCGTCATGGCGAAGGGGAGTGTGACGAGTTATCGCGACCTGCCGTTCACGATCTACCATATTCAAACGAAATTCAGGGATGAAGCCCGCCCGCGAGGTGGTCTACTGCGAGTTCGCGAGTTCGAGATGAAGGACGCTTATTCGTTCGATGCCGACGAAGAGGGGATGGACCGCAGCTTCCAGACGATGATCGGTGCTTATAAGCGTATCTTCAAACGCTGCAACCTCGACGTCATCATGGTGGAAGCCGACTCGGGTGGCATTGGCGGCAAGGACTCGAACGAGTTTGTTCTTCTGACCGATAGCGGTGAGGACACGATTCTCATGTCGGACGAGAGTGACTACGCCGCGAACGTCGAGAAAGCCCAGTTCATTAAGAAGGAATTTCCTAAGGGCCAACTTGGTGATGTTGAAGAGTTTGCCACGCCGGGAACCAAGACGATCGGCGAGCTGGCGAAGGCTGAAGGCGTATCGAAATCGAAAACCGCGAAAGCTGTTTTCTACAGCGTCGATGGTGAAGTGATTGTTGTTACTATCCGTGGTGACTATGACGTCAACGAAACCAAGCTGAGGAACCTGCTCGGGGGATCGGAGCTACGGCTTGCAACGCCAGAAGAAGTGAAGGTCGCTGGACTGGTAGCTGGATCGGCTTCGGCTGTTGGATTAGAGGGTTTGCGAAGTGTTGTCGACGATTCGATCACCATGGGTTCGAACTACCTCGCCGGAGCTAACAAAGACGGATTCCACCTCCGCAACGTTAACATCGATCGAGATTTTAAGGCCGACATTCTTGGTGACATAGCGGAGGCGAAGAAGGGCTATCCATCCCCCGATGGCAAGGGCAAGCTGATCGTCAGGCGTGGGATAGAAGTTGGGCACGTTTTCAAACTAGGTAATGCCTACTCGTCGAAGATGGATGCTCAGTACACCGATGAGGACGGTGATCAGAAGGAGATTCTGATGGGCTGCTACGGCATCGGAGTCGGACGACTTCTCGCTGCTGCTGTCGAGGCGAATCACGATGATTTCGGCATGACGCTTCCACAGGCAATTGCGCCTTATGAGGTTTATCTTGCCGGACTGAATCTCAACGATCCTGACATCACCCGGAAAGCCGAACTACTTTACGAAGCTCTACAGGACGCTGGTTATGAAGTGCTTTTCGACGACCGCGACGCCCCCCCAGGAGTCAAGTTCAATGACGCCGATCTACTGGGTATTCCTGTTCGGGTAGTAATCAGCTCCCGCAGTCTGGAAGGTGGGGGTGTTGAAGTGAAGGCGCGCGCAGAAAAGAATGCAGAGATCGTTGCCGAGTCCGACATGCTGGACGCCGTGAAGAAGCTACTCGGATAGCCCTTCTTTCGAGTTTACGTGATCTGAGTATGTTCTATACGCATTCACCGGCGGTGGGTATGCTCTGGTTGAAATACACCAATTCCTGAACGGTCGACGCCAGTAATGACAACCCGAACGGGCACCACGGCTCCTCAACTCTCGCCCGCACTGTTAAAGATCCATGAGTGATTCCCAACCGGGTTCGGCAAACTCTTTGACTACTAGATCGCCAATATCCCGTGTAGTGATCGTTCCATCGAAATAGACGAGAAGAGCAAGTGGTTTGTTTTAGTGATCAGGAGTCATGTCTTTCCATGCCGGAATCAACCAGTAATAAATGTATAAACGTGGTAAGGTTAAATGAGTAGGGTTCAGATATTTTAAGAGCTTGATATTGAGAAGTGGGCGTCGCCCGCTTTTTTTGTGTCTGGTAATAGTGTGAACCGCTAAATGCGGACCGGAGGAATGGGTTGAAGAGTGATCTGCTACTAGCAGTTACCCAACTCGCTGCAGAACGTAATCTACCTCAGCTGATCGTAGTAAAGGCTGTGGAGGCTGCGCTCGCGTCTGCTTACAAGCGTGATCCCGCTGCTCAAGGGCAGGATGTGATTGTTGAGCTGGATGCGAACGACGGAGAGGCCGTTGTTCGCACAGTAAGACACGTGGTTGAAGAGGTCGAAGATCCTCTGATGGAACTCACTGCCGACGACGCGCAAGAACTGCAAGAAGGCGCAATGGTCGGCGATATCATCGAAACGGGGCAACTTGAGTACGACCCCGGCCGTATCGCCGCGCAGACTGCCAAGCAGGTGCTCATGCAACGGCTGCGTGAAGCCGAGCGGGACATTGTATTTGAAGCGTTCATCGATAAAGAAGGCGAAGTCCTGACCGCTACAATTCAGCGCGTCGAATCTCGCTGGGTAACTGTTGACCTTGGCAAGGCCGAAGCAGTGATGCCACCCGCAGAGCAATCTCCCTTCGAGCGATACCGTCCGGGCCAGCAACTCAAGTTCTTCGTTGTTCAGGTCGGACGAACGATTCGCGGTCCTGAAATCGTGGTTTCACGAACTCACCCCGATCTTCTCCGCCGATTGTTTGAAGTAGAAGTTCCCGAAATATTCAGTGGTGTTATCGAGATCAAGGCGATCGCCCGTGAGCCAGGTGCTCGATCGAAGGTTGCAGTTTCATCGAACCAGGAGGGTGTCGACGCTGTCGGTGCCTGTGTTGGTCTGCGTGGAATTCGCATACAGAACGTCGTGAACGAGCTTCTTGGCGAGAAGATCGATGTAATCGAGTGGGACGAAGATCCTGTGAAGTTCATATCGAACTCACTCAGCCCTGCTGTTGCTGACAGCGTTGTGCTGAACGAGGAAGAAGAATCCGCAACTGTTCACGTTCCCGACCGCCAGCTATCTCTGGCAATTGGTCGCGAAGGACAGAACGCGCGACTCGCGGCAAAGCTGACTAACTGGCGCATAGATATTCAGGGTGCGACGCAAGTTATCGAGGAGGAAACTCCTGAACCTGAAGTAGCTGAGGTGCCTCAAGTTCAAGTTGTCGCCGCGGTTGCTGCGGAAGCTGTGCCTGAAGCAGTTGAAACTCCGGCTGCAGAAGTGCCTGTAGAAGTGCCTGCTGAAGTGCCTGCTGAAGAAACTGCTGCCGTCAAAACTGTCGAAGTTCCGGCTGTTGAAGTCGAAGCTCCGGCCATCGAGGTTGAAACTCAACCGAAAGTAGAAGTAGAAGAAAAATCTACCAGCGCTGATGTCGACGCAGAACTGCTTGCACTTGAAGAAGAACTTGCGGCTCTTGAGCGTGCGGAACAATTACGTAAGGACGCAGAGGTGGCAGAGACGCTCGATGTGTCATCTGATGACCTCTGGCAGGTTGATGGCGGTGATAAATCTGATTCTAACTCTGGTCGAATTCGATTCGCTGAAGACATCGCTGGTTTCCGGGAGACAGATGCTGGCCGCCGCGGTGGTCGTAGAGGCGGAAGTAGCGCACGCAACCGTCGACGATAATTTAGGCTCAGGGAGCGCGCGAGGTGAGCCAGGGCAAAATGCAGGTTCAAACTTGAACCTGCGTAGTCTGCCGAGAACGGCGACCAAAGGAAACGCTTCTCAAGGTAGTTCGGACACCTGCGGGGCGAGTTGTATTTGACAGGACCGGACGACTTAACGGTAGTGGAGCGTATGTTTGTAGAGATGCCGATCACCGGGGAGCTAAACTCCAGAGTGAACGCATCGACAGGGGTAGACTTAGGCGATCTCTTAAAACAGATATTGATGATGCGACGGTGAATCAGCTAAGCGAAGCATTCAGATCGCACCACAATGGGTTGCAGAACGAAAAAGGAAACTGACTAGTAAATGGCACAACGTCCCGGACAACGTAACTTCAAAGGTGGCTCCAAGAAGTTTAATTCGCCCTCCGATGGATCCGGTGGAAACGGTGGACCGCGCACTGTAGTAGAAGATCAGGCCCCGCGATCTCCCGTTCAGCTGCCTTCAGAGACCACGGTTGGTGAACTGGCCGAAACTCTTGAGATGACGAACGTCGATACCATCAAGGCACTAATGCGCCTGGGCGTGATGGCAACCGTTAACGAGACTATTGAGTTCGACGTTGCAGCAAAAGTTGCAGCTTCCTTCGGAATTGGTGTGCTCAAGCCCAAAGACCACGAAGAGAGTGCCGCGGCTATCAAAGTTGGAGTTGACGAAGATCTCACGGAAGACAATTCCATTGCTCGTCCGCCTGTCGTCACCGTTTTGGGGCACGTGGACCATGGCAAGACAACGCTCCTTGATTCGATTCGTGGTGAAAATGTCGTCGATAGCGAAGCAGGGGGTATTACACAAAGCATCGGTGCATATCAGGTAGTCAAAGATGGTCATCAGCTCACGTTCATCGATACGCCGGGCCACGCTGCGTTTACTCAAATGCGAGCCAATGGTGCGCAGGTAACTGATATCGCTATCCTGGTTGTCGCTGCAGACGACGGTGTTATGCCGCAGACGCTTGAAGCGATCGACCACGCCAAAGCCGCGGGTGTTCCAATCATAGTTGCGATAAACAAAATTGACGCTCCCGGTGCGGATCTTGATCGCGCCAACGCACAACTTGCCGAACACGAAATTATTGTCGAGTCGTACGGTGGCGATACCGTGGCAGTTCCTATCTCGGCCTTAAAAGGTGATGGCGTTGATGAGCTGCTCGAATCGCTTCTGCTGGTTGCTGAAATACAGGAACTGAAAGCGAATCCAGATCGTGCGGGAATTGGTGTGGTTATCGAATCACACATGGATCGTTCCCGAGGAGCGGTGGCGTCGGTCCTGGTTCGATCAGGCGCCGTAAGAACTGGCGACAACGTTGTTGCCGGTTCCTTTCGAGGCCGAATCAAGTCGATGGTTAATGGGTTCGGTAACGTTGTTACAGAAGCTGGACCATCGACACCAATTGAGGTATTGGGCCTGAACGGCATACCTGCTGCAGGTGACCAATTCGACGTGGTCTCGAATGATAGAGCAGGTCGAGATCTGGTCGCTACCCGCGAACGGCTAGCCTCCAAACGAAAAGACACACGCGCGGCCACAACCATGTCCGAGGTCATGCGACGTGTTCAGCAGTCGGGTGCAAAGGAACTACTCGTCGTTATCAAAACCGGAAGCCACGGTTCTGTCGACGCCGTTCAACGTGCAGTCGAACAGGTTTCCAATGACGAAGTTCAGGTTCGCGTTTTGAGTTCTGCCTCTGGGGCAATAAACGAGTCAGACATTCTGCTGGCATCGGCGTCGAATGCGATTGTCATGGGATTCGAGACAAATGTTGAACCCGGAGCTCGGAGGCAGGCAGAATCCGAAGGCGTGACAATTCGAACCTACGACATTATCTACAACCTGATCGATGAAGTTGAAGATTCTGCCAAGGGCCTCCTTGAGCCAGAACGCAAGACTGTTGTCACCGGCCACGCAACTATTCTCGAAGTGTTCACCCATGGCAAGCGCGAACAGATTGCTGGTATCCGTGTCAGCGATGGCGTGCTCAAGCGTTCCGGTCGTATGCGCGTTATACGTAGCGGAGACGAAATATTCGATGGCGCCATCACCTCGATGCGCCACCTTAAGGATACTGTTCGTGAACTAACCAACAACTTTGAAGGTGGTGTGAAGATTGATGGGTTCCACGAGTACGAAGAAGGTGACGTACTTGAGGGCTACGAAATTCAGGTGACCCGACGATAATTATCGGATTTGATCGACATTTGTAAATCTGCTGCATGGCAGCAGGATGCCGGTGGTAGGAGTTGCGTAAGCATTGGACCAGAGACGTGGCGGGCGCATTAACAACACGATTCGACACGAACTTGGATACCTCATTGAAGAGCTAAGCGATCCGCGACTGTCGCCTATGACTTCGGTCACGAGTGTCGATGTGAACCGTGACCTTTCGATGGCCAATGTACATATTAGTGTTCTGGGAACAGACGAAGAGCGAGAAGACACGCTTGAAGCGCTCCGTTCGGCAGCCACTCGACTTCGCATGGAAATCTCCCAGCGAATCGTAATCCGTAAGATGCCGCGACTGTCTTTTTTTGTTGACGACACGATGCAGTTTGGTGCCGACATGGAAAAGCTGATTGACCAGACGATGAGCGAAGACAGTCGGCGTTACTCTGACAGAGAAGGCAAATGACGGTGCGATCCGAGAGGGCTTCCATCTCTGGCTCTGGAATTTCTGCAGGCGCATCAGGTGGCTATCTCAATATCAACAAGCCACAGAGCTGGACGTCGACTGATGTCGTTCGGAAGTTGAAAGGCATTATCCGGTCAAAGAAAATCGGTCACGGTGGAACGCTCGATCCACTTGCAACAGGTGTCCTTCCGATTTGCTTCGGCACCGGGACTCGATTTGCCGATACCGTGCTTCTAGGCACCAAGTCGTACCGAATCACCATGGAGCTAGGCTCCTCGACCGACACCTATGATGCGACCGGTGAGATTACAGCCGAGGCTGAATGGTCGGGCACAACTCAAGATCAGGTCACCGCTACGTTCGATGACTTCACTGGTAAGTTCGATCAAATACCCCCAATGTTTTCAGCGCTTCACCACAACGGCCAACGACTTTACGAACTGGCCCGAAAAGGTATTGAGGTTGAGCGTCCGGCGCGACCCGTCGAGGTGATGAGAATTGAACTGGTCGAATTCAACGCACCCGAGATAGTTTTGAACGTCAAGTGTGGCCACGGATTCTACGCTCGAACACTTGCTCATGACATTGGCGAGAAGCTGGGGACGCATGCCCATCTCACTGGGCTGGTGCGAACGCACGCGGGCGTGTTCAAGTTGGAAGATACTGTGACCATTGAGCAGGTCAGCAAAGAAGCGGAGTCAGGAGACTGGCGGTCGCTTGCAATGCCTATCGACGCCACGCTTCAGCATCTTGGCGAGACCAAACTCAACGAAAGTTTTGTCGAAATGGTCAAGCAAGGTAGACAGCTTGCGATCGGTGATATCGGTAAACTAGGAGACTATGGATCGGGTGATCGGATCAGAGCCTACACACCCGATGGTGAACTGCTGGCGATATTGATATTTGAACCCGAAAAACTCGGCTGGCGACCTGAAAAAGTTCTTGCAGTGATTTAGCCCCAACAAATATGCCAAAACTAAATTATGGGGCATAACTAAACTGTTACTTATTATAGTCAAAACCCGCTCTACGAAAATATTTTCCTCCAAATGAGGGACAACATTCCTTTCCAGTACATGAGCCGCTGGCTCACGAGTATTCAAATTGCACGATAGTCCGCTGGCAGTAGTAGCCGAACTCATCCTCCTACTGTCGATAATCCTCGTTGCCGCCAAAGTTGGCGGAGAAATCTCCGAACGGTATCTAAAGATTCCGCCGGTGCTTGGCGAACTTGGAGCGGGAATCCTCATCTCCCCGTTTCTACTCGGCGGTATTCACTGGTTCGGTGGTAACGCGATATTCGAACTTCCGCACGCTGCTGGAGGGCTACCAGTAGAGCCACAGCTCTTCTTTATCGCTCAGTTGGCGGCAATCGTGCTGCTATTTGAAGCCGGGCTTGAAACCGACCGTGAACAGTTCATGAAGTACGTTCGCCCCGCGACGGCCGTCGCAGCGGGGGGAGTTATTCTTCCGTTTTTCATGGGCTTCGCCGCAACGATCATGTTCGGATTTGCCAGCGTGGATTCGGTATCCGCGATGGTACCGGCACTATTTGTCGGGGCGATCATGACCGCCACATCCGTTGGTATTACTGCACGAGTATTGGCCGATATACGCAAGCTCGACTCACCAGAGGGTGTGACAGTTCTCGCCGGTGCTGTCGTGGATGACGTGCTCGGAATTATTATCCTCGCAATCGTCGTTGGTATTGCCGAAGAGGGAGAAGTGACCGCGGGCTCAATTGGAGTCATATTCCTGAAAGCGGTTGGCTTCTGGCTCGGGCTCATGATCATCGGGTCGATCGTATCGCCTTACATATCGAAAGCTGTACTCTGGTTCAAAAGCCCCGGTGGCGCGCTTGTACTGGCTCTGGCGCTGGCGTTTGTCGCATCGGCAGTTGCTGAGATCTACTTCGGACTAGCCATGATCATCGGTGCGTACACGATGGGCCTTGCGCTATCGAACACGGAACTGAAGCATCAGGTCGAAGGATCAATGCGACAAGTAAACAACTTCCTCGTACCCATCTTCTTTGTCGTAATTGGCATGCAGGTCGACTTCACAGCGTTTGGCGCTGGCGATACCACGTTGGCCGCGGCGATCGCTTTTGCGGCTGTTCTGACGCTGTTTGCAGTGATCAGCAAGCTGGTTGGATCTGGAGTGCCTGCGCTGCTCGTCGGCTTCAATCGTCGCGGCGCCACCCGCATTGCGCTTGGCATGTTGCCACGTGGTGAAGTTGCACTGATTATCGCTGGTATTGGCCTGACATCAGGTGTGATCGGCCAGAACATTTTTGGAGTGGTGATCGTGATGACAGTAGTCACAACCGTGGTCGCGCCAGTGTTCCTGATTCCGGCTTTCAGAGGCGGCAGCGGATTGAAAAACGGTGATGATCAGGCCGACGACAACCAGACGGTCGACTAATCCGCTTTTGTAGTGCTCGCTCGCCTCGCCTGTAATATCATTCTCCGGCATATATCAACGAGTCTCTATCGGCTGCGGGTTACGGAGTATGGCATGACTGTTAGCAAGTTCGAAAACACGATCACCACGGAGAGCGAACTCAGAGAAATTCTCGGAACTCCCACTCAGCGTGCTGCCGAAAAGGTGATCGACCGCATCGACGAGCACTGCGCGGCCCTGATCGCTCACTCACCGTTTCTGGTAATTTCGTCCGCAGACGCCGATGGAAACATGGACGTCTCACCGAAGGGCGACCCCGCGGGATTCGTGAGAGTTCTCGATGAGAAAACGCTGATCATTCCTGATCGAAAAGGCAATCGCCGTGGAGATACCTTCACGAACATTCTTCAAAATCCTAAGGTCGGACTGATTTTTCTGACTCCGGGCTATCAGGAAACCCTCCGGGTTAGCGGCACGGCCAAAATCGTACGCGATCCTGCATTGCTGGAATCAATGGTGCACGAAGGTAAGCTGCCCACGTTCGCTACCGTGGTCCATGTCGAGAAGGCGTTATTCCACTGTGCGAAATGCATTATTCGCTCAGGACTATGGGAGCACGACGGCGTAGAAGGTGTTCCGAACTATGGAAACATTCTTGTCGATCACGCCAATCTCGATCAAACGGCAGAAGAAGTGCAGAAGTCCATCGACGAATCGAAGATAGCGAATCTGTACTAGACCCCGTTGTAATTCGAAAGACCTAGCTGTAGGGCACCTGGCAGAATCCGTGATTGCAGTAGCCGTAGGGGTTCTTGGCGAGGTATTGCTGGTGCTCTTCCTCAGCGTAGTAGAACTCCCCGGCTTCGGCTATTTCGGTTGTGATCTCGCCGAAACCCGATTCGCTTAACTTTGCCTGATAGGCCACCAGACTCGCCTTTGCAGCTTCGAGTTGACCACCATTCAGTCCGTAGATCGCCGTGCGGTACTGGGTGCCATGATCATTGCCCTGTCCCATGTGCTGCGTAGGATCGTGATTCTCCCAGAACTCTTTAAACAACGCCTCCAGCGTCACCTCCGCAGGATCGAATACCACCAAAACGGCTTCGGTATGACCCGTCCTAGAAGTGCATGTCTCTCCATAGGTCGGATTTGGAGTCGTGCCTCCGCTGTAACCTACCGCGGTCGTATACACGCCGGGCACTTCCCAAAAGATCCTCTCGGCACCCCAGAAGCACCCCATTCCGAAAATGATGGTCTCCATCTGCGCATGGAACGGTGGTTTCATTGAGGTACCGTTTACAAAGTGTTTTCCGCTTATTTGTATTGGTGCCTCGCGACCCGGGAGCGCGTCTTCCATCGAGATAACGTTCGCTGGAGTTCGTTTGAAGATATTCATTTCAGCCCCTTACCTTTTGAGATTAGCTCGATAGTCCAAGTACGGACCGCGCCGCCGTAGCGGTTTCAGTTACCTGCTCGATGGTTCCCATTCCGAACATACACGACTCGACACCAACATCGTTGAAAACGTACTCAAAAGCCTTCTCCCCAAGATAGCGTCCGCCCGCCATGGGTTTGATGCAGATGACGTGCTTGTTGGTCTGTCGGACCGCATCGACAACTCGATCTTGAATCGGAAACATGTACATTCCCGGCTCGTTTATCGGCACGATATAGCCATCGAACTCGATGTTATGCTCTTCGATTAATGGAATGGTTATTCCGGCGTGGTGGACACTCGTTATCACGGTGTCGAATCGACCGCGCAGGAAATCGAGGTACTCCTGAATCAGATCGAATCTGCCGACCGCCGCCAGTAGATCAATCTCGGCTCCAGGATCTGCTACAAGAATCTTGCAGCCTGCGAAGAATCCCAAATATTGCTCTAGTGTGGCGTAGTCGATTGTGAAGTTTTCGGCGTCGGCGCGACCGTACGGCTCAACCGTCTTCGGTGTCACCAGATTCTCGAATGTTCCACCAACCGTGTACTTGAGGATTTCGTCTCGAGATAGCTGTTCGAGGTATGCCTCTTCACCCACCGCCGCCAGATCGTAACCGAAAAGAGTTGAGTGAGCACGCTCGGAATACGACACGGACTCGCCGTTCAACGAGATTGGTATGAGGATGTACGCGAGCAGACCGATATCGGTCTTCAAGCGGCGCTCGGTTTCCCATACCGCCTGTAAATGAAGCCTATTCAGTTCCGGGTTCATGTGATCGACTTGAGCGACGGAAAAGCCAAAGTTCTGCACCGCGTGATGAATGACATCTGCAACGGGGTTTACTTCGCCACCCAGTTCGAGGTTTTCGGCATCACGAGGCTCATCTTGATACGAAACACCGTCGTAGGGATGTATGCCCATAGTCAGACGCGGGAATTCAATCCCCCCAAGTGGGATGGTTGGAATTGGTTGAACTCTGCTGTGAATAGACATTGGCTGGCCCGCACCGGGTGTTGAACGATTGGCAGTCGAACCGTAATTGTAGACGGTGGCCGCAAGTGGTTACTAATATTGCTGATTAGAGCTAAGATTTACTGCATGCCCCCGTAGCTCAGTTGGATAGAGTACCGGCCTCCGAAGCCGGGAGCGTGAGTACGAGTCTCGCCGGGGGCGCCAATTTCCTGCCATGGTCT
>CAYTAO010000055.1:0-16186 GCA_964435915.1 uncultured Dehalococcoidales bacterium | reverse complement strand
AGGAGATTCGAACTCCCGACCCTCTCCTTGGCAAGGAGATGCTCTACCACTGAGCTACTTCCGCTGGTGGATTCAACAGTAAGCATTACTAACCGCACGGTCAAGTCAGGTTCGGCTTTTACTGCTGTTATTGGCATGAGGGAGGATTCGCTCTAATTGCCTGAATGGAACCGAGGATTCTGGTGGTGGTGTCGGTGATTTAGGGGTTCGACCCACCCTCTAACTCCTTCCCGTGTAGGGAGGGAGTATAGGTTTACTCTTCGTTTACTTTTATTAGGAGTTTGCCGAAGTTTTCGCCGCGCAAAAGACCGATGAATGCATTTGGAGCGTTTTCGAAGCCATCGACAACGTCTTCCTTGTACTTCAAACGACCATCCTTGATCCACCCTGCCAGTCGTGCCCGGCTTACTTCGTGTTGCACCAAATAGTCGTACACAAGGAATCCCTCGATTCTCGATCGGGTTCGGGTCAGCACCGCCAAGTTTCGAGGTCCCTGCGGAACATCGATTGCGTTGTACTGCGAAATTTGACCGCAAATGGCAATTCGTGCGTTCATGGCAATATTGTCGAGCACAGCATCAAACACTGCTCCGCCCACGTTGTCGAAAAACGTGTTTATGCCGTTGGGGGCGAGCCGTCCGAACTCGGCTGAAATATCCTGCGTCTTGTAGTTGACCGCGGCATCGAAGCCCAGCTCATCAACGATGTAATTGCACTTCTCGTCACTCCCGGCAGTACCGATCACGAAGCACCCGTTGATTTTGCCGAGTTGGCCGACCACTGCGCCAACTGCTCCCGAGGCTGCCGACACAACCAGTACATCGCCTGCTTTCGGTTGCAAGTTGTCCAACAGTCCGTGATACGCGGTAAGACCGGGCATGCCAAGTACTCCGACAGCAGTCGAAATAGGCCCGAACGACGTATCGACTGGACTCACGTCGTGAGCCGATATGGCAGCCCATTCCTGCCAGCCGATGTTCGAGCGAACGATGTCACCAACCGAGTAGAGAGATGAATCGCTTTGTTCGACACGCGCCACGACCTCACCGGTCATAACTTCGCCGGGGTCCAGAGTAGCTGCATAGGACGGTCCACCGCGCATTCGGCCGCGCATGTAGGGGTCGAGACTCAGGTAAAGGGTCCGAATCAGTACTTCACCGTGCTTCGCTACGGGAATATCGGTCTCGGTCATCGCGAAATTCTCGGCGTTTGGCTCTCCAACCGGGCGGCTCGCCAGGGTCCATGCGCGATTTGTTGATTCAGACAAATTGTTCTCGTTTCTAGAAATTGAGTATTTGGAAAGGATGAATCAGTTGGTGCTTAAACAACGTCAACCGGTGTGTTCTATCCCCAGGTTTCCGTATTCGTCTACGATCGCTGTCCACGCCGGATGAATCACGGTTGTGCAATCGGGTTCTTCGATAATCGCCGGACCGCTGAACACCGCTCCGGCTGGCAGTTTTTCACGGTCGAAGACGGTGGTCTCCATAATACCTTTTTGACCGGTAATTTCAGAAAAATAAACAGCTCGTTTGCCTTTTGACGCGACTGAAGCATCGATTCCTGTATTGTCGAGTTTACGCATCTCAGGACGTGTGATTTTTCCGATTGTCGTAAGGCGTAGATTCACCAACTCGACAGGCTCATCGCTAGCTCGAAATCCATAGGCGGTTTCGTGAGCTTCATGAAACGATTCGGTCAGGTGGTTCATCCACGCGTCGTCGATCACGTTGCTTGCAGGTGCCGGAATGCTTAGTTCGAAGCTCTGCCCCCAGTAGCGCATCTCAACGGCGCGCTCGAAAATTGGATCACCCGAAGCCGAAGTGGCTACTCGGTGAGCTTCACGTCCTGCTGCTTGCAGGCGGTCGAACTCGTTGGAAATTCGAGATAGGTCGATCTCATCGGCCCTGATGATCAGCGTCGCGGATCCCTCCATCCGAACATCGGTTACAAGTAACCCTAGAGCAGAAGCCGTGCCGGGGCCAAGCGGGATCAACACGCGCGGAATTCCAGCATGCTCGGCGAGTCTTACTGCATGGGCCGGCCCCGCTCCACCGAAGCCCACGAGCATGAAATCACGGGGATCGTGACCACGTTGTACAGAGACAAGTCGAAGTGCATTGACCATCGCAGTGTTGGCTATCTCGACGATGCCGTGGGCTGCTTCCTCGACCGAGAGTTCGAGCGGATCCGCGCACTGTATTCGAATGGATTCACGCGCTAGTTCAAGGTTTAGCGACATATCACCACCGGCAAAATAGTTGGGATCGAGCCGGCCGAGAACCAGGTTCGCATCTGTAATTGTCGGTTCAGTTCCACCCAGATCGTAGCAAACAGGTCCCGGATCGGCCCCGGCCGAGTGTGGTCCGACTCGAAGCGCTCCTCCGGAGTCGACCCAGGCAATCGAGCCGCCGCCCGCACCGATCTCGACAAGATCGACAACCGGTGTCCTGATCGGATAGCCAGAGGCTCCTCCAAACGCGCCAGCACCAGCCTGCGCTGAGCCGCCAACGTTGTAGTCTTTGGTGATGTTCGGCTGTCCACCCCGAATCAGGCTTGCCTTGGCGGTCGTGCCGCCCATATCGAAAGAAATCACATCTGCATAACCGAGCGCTGAGCCCAGATATGCCGCGGCGACAGCACCGGCTGCTGGCCCTGATTCCACCATGAACACCGGGTTATCCGTGGCTGCGGAAGCAGGGTAAACCCCGCCGCTGGACTGCATGACGAGCAGTTCGGAAGTTATGTCATTGGCGTGGAGTTTTTCGGAGATCGAATTTAGATACGTGCTGACGATTGGGGCAACAGCAGAGTTGATTACGGTTGTTGAGGCTCTCAGGTATTCACGAAACTCGGGGACCACGTCTGCAGACAGCGAGATGATGACGTTTGGGAGCCTGGCAGCGATCGCCTCACTGATGCGCCGTTCATGGTCTCGATTTCGGTAAGAGTGAAGCAGGCAAACGGCCACCGCCTCTACTTCGGATTCAGCGATTCGCTCCACTACTTCCGCGAGTGCTTTTTCATCGAGTGGAGTTACCACCTGCCCTTTGGCGTCGAGCCTCTCGGGCACTTCGAAACACAGTTGGCGCGGCACCAGCGGTGCGGGCTTTTCAAACTGAAGATCGTAGAGAGAGGGTCGAATTTGCCGAGCAATCTCGAGCATATCTCGGAAGCCCTCAGTAGTAACAAAAGCTGTTTTTGCTATCTTACCTTCGATGATCGCGTTGGTCGCAACGGTTGTGGCGTGAACCACGTGCTCGATTGCATCGGTGGCAACATTACCATCGAGATCAAGGAGCTTTTGGACAGCAGAAATGAATCCTGAAGCAGGATCCGCCGGTGTTGTAAGAACCTTCGAGGTCGTAACCCTGCCGGTCACCGAATCCACGAGGGTTCCGTCGGTGAATGTCCCACCTATATCCACGCCGATTCGGAATCGGGCATCACTTGATGCGTTCAATTTGAGTTCCTCGAGATTGCTAGCTGTTTTCTTGAGTTGGATGTCGCTATTTCATCGACAGAGGTTGACTCCGTATCGATCACGACGCCATAAAGATCATATGCCCGCTGAATGTTGATTTTGCCGCCTAAGACATCTAGTAAAACAGCGTTCGGGTCACGTTCGAACGGTGATCCGTATCCACCACCACCAGGAGTTTGGAAACTGACCGTGTCGCCGGGTTTAAGTTCGACAACACACTTCGAACTGAGTTCAGCCACTTGTTCGGTTTGTTCATCTGGATTCAGGATGTAAAAAGCCTTCCGACCGTCCATGCCACCGAAGATCCCCTTGGGTCCGGCGACATCACGATCTGAGAGCACTGTGAACGTTGCTGGGTCATCAGGAAAGTGATAGTCGCGCCGCATGCCGAGACCGCCGCGGAATTTGCCAGGGCCTTCTGAGTCTTCGATTAGAGAAAGTCGCGATATCCGGATAGGGAAGTGTGACTCAACCTCTTCGACCGGGGCATTTTCTGTGTTTTGACCGTGCTGTTGCACCGCATCGGGTCCATCGGATGTCGCTCGTGCTCCGTAGCCACCTGCCAGTGCTTCGTAGTTGCAGTGATATTCACCGTTTTCACGGTCGATAATGCCGAACCCCATCTGGGCCATCATTGCCTTTGTTGATGAGGCGATCTTCTCCGGCATACCGGGAGCAAACGCTCTGAGTAGCATATCGTTGACTCGGACCTGAGTCTCCCAGCCGCCAACGACGGGTGCAGGGTGGAGTGCGTGCACAACGGTTCCAGGTTTGGCATTCATCTTGATGTGCTGGTAGAAACCGTGGTTCACAGGCATGTCGGCAGCCATGAGTGCCCGGAGAGCATAGGCACAGGCCGAAAAAGTCATTGCTTTGGTCGAATTCACCGGAGCTCTACGCTGCGGATCGCAACCATCGAAGTCGAAGTACACCGTTTCGCCTTCGACCGTGATTTCCACTTTGAGATTTACAACCTGGTCGCTGAATCCGTCGAAGTCGAGGAAACTCTCCATGCCATAGACACCATCGGGAATGTCGCCTATCTCGGTGCGAGTTCTTCGGTCGGTGTAATCGATGACAGCGTCTACATAACGGTCGAAGCCGGCTACACCGTATTTTTCAACCAGATCGACCAGTCGCCGCGCACCAACCGTGTTGGCTGCGACCTGCGCCCGGAAGTCGCCAGTTGTTACTCGCTTGGATCTGATTTGGGCGAGAATCAGTCTGAATATTTCCTCGTTGATCACGCTGTTCTGCACGAGCTTGACCGGAGGAATGATTATTCCTTCCTGATATATCTCCTGAAACGGGCCGATCGAAGCCGGCGCACCGCCCCCAACGTCTACGTGATGGGCGAGAGAAGCGACGTAACCGACGAGTTCGCCTTCATGATGAACCGGGCCGAACACTGTGACGTCGTTGAGGTGTGAGCCGCCACCGAACGGATTGTTCACGACCAACATGTCGCCGGGCCCGAGATTCTCAGCTCCATATACCTTTACAGAGTTTGGGATGAGTTCAACGAACGAACCAAGGTGAACCGGTTGAGAAAAGGCCTGGGAGATAGGGCGACAATCTCGATCGAAGAAGGCGCACGAAAAATCCTGGCGGGTTTTTACATTGGTCGAATAGGCCGAGCGTCGTAAAGCAGCAGCCATTTCTTCAGCAACTTGGGTTAGAGCTGACCGAACGACCTCGAACTGAATAGGATCGATCCTATCTATGGTCAGGTCGCTCGTGCGATCACTTGCCACTGCGTAGCTCCCGGGTAGCCGAGTCGTTCACCAGTTGCGATGAAATATCGATCTCAACTCCGTAGCGTTCCCGAGCGCGTTGGGCAGATATTTTCCCTTGCAATACGTCGTCCAGCACCGCTTTGGGATCTCGCTTGTGAGGCACTCCGTAACCGCCTCCACCAGACGTTCGATAGCTGATCACGTCGCCCGGTTGGAGTTGCACTGTGGTCTTCGACGACAGGCACTCTTCCTCGTCCTGCCCATTCTTGAGAATTGCATAGATCGATATGCTGCCATGTTCACCGCCAAAGAGGCCACGTGGACCGAACTTGTCACGGTCGGCGAGTACGGTGAATGTCGCTTCCTCAGGGAACATGTAGTCCCGGCGTAGACCAAGTCCGCCCCTGAACTCGCCGGGCCCTTCAGAATCTTGGACCAGTTCGTATCGTGTTATGCGAACCGGGTAGTTGCTCTCGGTCTCTTCGACCGGGGCGTTTTCTGTGTTTTGGCCGTGACATTGAACCGCATCGGGGCCGTCAGATGTTGAGCGCGCACCGTAACCGCCGGCTAAGGTTTCGAGGAAGCAGTAGTACTCACCGGTTTCGGGATTTTCACCGCCGAATCCGGAGTGACATTGCATCGACTTCGTACCCGCGCATATCGCATCGGGCATGGCGGGGGCGAGTGCCTCGAATATCAGGTCGTTCACACGCACGTGGGTCTCCCAGCCGCCGACGACCGGGGCGGGGTGCACGCAGTTCGTGACCGATCCTTCAGGCGCAATGATTCGCACGTACCGATAGAACCCATCGTTCACCGGAAGATCTCGATCCATCAGGGCGCGCAACGCGTAGGCACATGCCGAGAATGTCTGAGCGAATGTCGAGTTCACCGGTGCACGTCGTTGGGGATCGGAGCCGGTGGTGTCGAACGTAACGCCATCGTCGTCGATCGTGACCTTCACGACGAGGTTTACCACATCGTCGGTGAAGCCGTCGTTATCGACGAAACCTTTGGATTCGAACACGCCCTTTGGCAGCTTGGCTATTTCGGCGCGGGTCCTGCGGTCGGTGTACTCGATGATCTCATTAATATAATGATCGAACTCTTCGATGCCGTAGCGCTCGATGATTTCGTTGATGCGGATAGCACCTGTTTTATTCGAGGCGATCTGGGCTCGAAAGTCACCTGCAGTTTCGCGTTTCGAGCGTATTTGTGAAAGGACGAGTCGGAACAAATCATCGTCGAGCTCGCCGTTTCGTACGAACTTTATCGGCGGAATGATGATGCCTTCCTGGAAGACTTCACGGAAGGCTCCGACTGACGCCGGCGCGCCACCGCCGACGTCGACATGGTGTGCAAGGCAGGCGGTATACCCGATGAGCTGATCCCGCCAGTAGACGGGCCCAATTAAAGAAATATCGTTGAGATGAACACCACCGCCGTACGGGTCGTTCGAAAGAATCATGTCACCGGGACCAAGATTCTCGGGACCGTAGCGTCGTATGGCGATTGGCACGTGACGGACGAACGAGCCGAGATGGACAGGCTGGGTAAACGCCTGTGAAACCGAGCGCAGATCCTTGTCGAAAAAGGCGCAGGAAAAATCTTGCCGGGTTTTTACGTTTGTTGAATAGGCGGACCGCCGAAGTGCGATCGCCATTTCTTCGGCAGCCTGCGTTAGGGCGTTGCGGATTACTTCAAATTTGATTGGATCGACTGCGGCAGTTGTCATGATCGAGAGATGATAGCTGCCCGACGTGGGTGTGTGTCCTGATTCGAGTTCAATCGCTGCTCAGTTTCTACACGCGCTTATCGCGATTAGGCTTGTGGTGCGATCAATATGTGACTCTCTGATTATCGAGCTTGAACACGTTGACGGGTAGAAGCCACAGGTCGCGGGTCACTTCCTTGGTAACGTTATCGACACGCTAGCAGTATCTGACCAGCTTGTGATAGGTATTTACCTGCCACAAACCAAGATTCAGGTATTCGGCCTAGAACTCTTTATCTTCGAAGATGTCCCAGCACCTGGAAAGCTCATCTTGTCTGTGGAGCCCAGTGTGCATTCCGCCTTTCAGGAACTCCTGAACCTCCGAGATTACTTCGGCACTGTTACTGGTTACCGTTAAGTTCTCAACTTCGCGGTTGTCGTCGAACCTGAGAAACGAGAACGCTACAAAAATTCCGAACCCGAGAACAGCAACGAAAAAACTCGCTTGCAGAATTCACACGAGTCCGAATCGGTGCTGGTTGGATCCGCTGCGCGAAGCTATGGCATCGAGAATTTTCACAGTCGCGAAACCAGTCGAACTTATCTAGTGAAACACGATCCTGTCACGGTCGAACCGTACTGGTAACTCGCTTTACCGTATCAGAGCGGCTTCCACACGGATTTACCCCCTTCGGAAACAACATTTCCAATGCTCCTGCCTGTTGCTAGATGCCCCGTAAACACGATCCAATCTTGAGTGGAGGCGATCGTAAGTAGGCTGCGGCGAGACTGGGTCGACATGGTGGTATTCCAGTCAAACACTGGGCACCACGACTGTTCGGTTACCTGCGCAACACTGTGGAAAAGATCGCCGATTACGACGCCCGTCTGGCCGCCTGATTCGATCAATACACATTGGTGTCCCGGTGTGTGACCGTTCATTGGCAGAGTCGCCACTCCCGGCGCCAACTGCTCGACACCGTCGATTAGCTTGAGCGCTCCAAGAGCTTCGAGCGGTTTTACGGACTTTTCGAAAGCGTCATTGGAATTCTCGGGCTTCGAGTAAAAATCCCAATCACGCGTGGCGATCCAGTGGGTGGCGTTCGGAAAAGTTAGTGATGGCGAATCTTTGCCGTCTGCGTAGCTCACGTTCCAGCCGATGTGATCACCATGACAGTGTGTTGTCACGATGATATCGATATCGGTAGGCTGTACTCTAAGCGCCGCCAGATTTTCCAGTAGCTTGCCTTTTTCACCAGTGTGCTCATGAACCACATCACCCATTCCGGCGTCGATGAGGATCACCGGGCCTTCGCCGTTGGTGGCTCGGATTAAGTGACTGCGGAAGTCGGGAGCCCACATGCCATCGGAATCGAGAGCAAATGAGCGGTAAGGATCCCACGCTTCGGCGGGGACCGATTCAAACACTGCAGATGGATCGCGAGGGGGTGCCGGAGTGTCGAGTACTGCAGTGATTTCGTAGTCGCCGATAGTTAGTGATGTGGTCATAAGAGCTTACAGTCCCCGTTCCTGTTTCACGCGCCGCCACTCCTCGAATGATGCTGGCTGTGGTGGGTAGTACTTGCCGGGAGCTACGTTTTCGGCTTCGATCTTTGTCTTGATGTAGTTCTCGACTTCCTCATGCTCGGTGGCATGTGCGAGAACTTCTGCTGCCATCCACGATGGGACAACTATCACACCATCATCATCACCGACCATTACATCACCAGGCCTGACGAGTGCGCCACCGACGTTGATCTGAACATCCTCTTCAGCCGGGCTCGCAGTTGGCCCCCCGTGAAGGCTGCGTGCAGTTGCATAGACCATCAAGCCATATTCCTCGTCTTCGAGAACTCCCAGATCGCGGATGGCACCATCGATAACAACACCTTCGGCATTGTTCATCTTCAACTGGAGCAGTTTTACGTCTCCGGCTACTACAGTCTTTTCGTCTCCTGCGATATCAGCTACCAGCACGTCACCAGGGCCACATTTGCCCATGGCAACGTACTCTGGCGCCCCTTCGCCGGCAGGAGTGTCGGCTGCTAGATCTGCTCGGGGTGGCATGAAGCGCAAAGTTCGTGCACGTGCTGCCATCTTCTGCCCGGGGGTGAAGGTCTTTAGTCCCTCGCAAACGCAGAATGGTGACCCGAAGTTTCGAACGGTGCCGTAAACCGTTGCTGTCGGGAGTTTCTTGAGTCCTTCCAGCACCTCGTCGGGCACGTGAACGGGTTTCATATCGAATGTTGGGATTTCTGTCATCTGTGTTTCTATCTCGTTTCGGTAAAGGGGATGTGAACTGTAGCTGAGTTCTGTCGTGGAACTTACTAACTTCTGGCGGGATACTACTCTTCGAATCGAAGTTACGGCAATAACTAGCGATTGTTATGTTTACGCTCACGAGTATGCCAAACAATTTACAAATTACCCGCGAGAGAATCGCTGCGCGGTCGTCTAAGCCGTAGTAGGGTTTGCTTCGACCGATGTTCAGCCACTCATGTCCCGAGAGATAGCCGATGTTGCCACCTGACATGCCCCTTTCACGATTCAAAGTTCTTGACCTGACGCGAGTGCGTGCGGGACCGACATGTGTGCGCCAACTTGCCGACTGGGGTGCTGACGTGATCAAGATCGAGGCGCCACCTGATGGCAAAGAGGGACTCGGTGGTGATCGCGACAATTCAGATTTTCAGAATCTCCACCGCAACAAACGATCGCTTACGCTGAACCTGAAGGCCGAAGAAGGTCGCAAGATCTTTCACAGGTTGGTAGAACAAGCCGACGTGGTGGTCGAAAACTATCGACCAGACGTGAAAAACCGACTCGCTGCGGACTACGAAACGCTTTCGAAAATCAACGAGAGGATCATTCTAGTTAGCATTTCAGGATTCGGGCAGGACGGACCCTACGGCAACCGTGCTGGCTTCGATCAGATCGCTCAGGGTCTTGGCGGGTTAATGTCGATCACAGGCGCACCGGGTGAAGGACCGATGCGAGTCGGAATCCCAGTTGCCGATCTCTGTGCCGGCATGTTTGCAGCGCAGGGCACGATGCTGGCGCTTCTTGAACGAGAGGTTTCAGGCAAAGGACAATGGGTCAGGACTTCACTTCTTGAAGCTATGGTGCAGATGCTCGATTTTCAGGCGGCGCGCTTTCTCAAGGAAGGCGTTGTTCCGGGGCAGGCCGGAAACGATCACCCTACAAACATTCCGACAGGAGTGTTTCCGACAACCGATGGTCATATCAACATCGCTGTCGCTGGGGGTGTGATGTATGAGCGGTTCTGCAACGCAATTGGCCTCCCTCACCTGATCGATGACGAGCGGTTTGCTACATCGGCGGGCAGGTCGAAAAACCGGGTTGAGATGAATGCCCTGATATCTGTGGTAACCGCGACCAATACGAGCAAGCACTGGATCGATATGCTCAACGAGGCGGGCTGCCCGAGCGGTCCGATCAACTCGATGGACGACGTTTTTGCGGACCCACAGGTTCAACACCTGAACATGGCTGTGGGGGTGGATCATCCCAGATTGGGCAAATTCGATGTTGTAAACCAGGCAATAAAGATGAGCCGAACACCGTCGGCTGTGCATACCGCGACCCCTGAGCAGGGTGAGCACACGGACTCTGTCCTGGCCGAACTTGGTTATGATGATTCGGCGATAGCAAGTCTTCACGAAAACGGTGTTGTCTAGCTCGTTTTCAGCCTAAAACTATCTACTAATTGGAACTTCTAACAAGGATTTAAACATTATGAGGCAGCTACAGCTGCAGACCGATAAGATGCTGGCGCACGTCGAAGACGGAGTCGGGTGGATCACGTTCAACCAGCCAAACAAACGCAACGCGGTGTCGTTTGCGATGTGGCAGGCCATTCCTCAGATCATCATTGATTTCGCTTCAAGCGACGATGTCCGGGTTGTCGTAATGAGAGGTGCTGGTGATAAAGCGTTCGTCTCGGGCGCTGACATTTCCGAGTTCGAAGAAGTGCGCAACACGCCTGAGCAGATTGTGGTTTACGAGAAGGCTACATCTGCTGCGAACGCTGCACTGATAACGCTCGATAAACCGTTGATCGCCATGATTCGTGGCTTCTGCATTGGTGGAGGAATGGCGATCGCACTCTCAGCGGACCTGCGGATTACCGCTGATGACGGGGAGTTTGGCGTGCCAGCCGCGAAGCTCGGACTGGGCTACGGCTACGGCGGTATCAAGGAGTTGATGAATATCGTCGGCCCATCGTTTGCCAAGGAGATTTTCTTCACTGGTGGTCGTTTTAGCGCGTCTGATGCCGAGACGATGGGGCTGGTAAATCGAGTTGTGCCTGTAGATGATCTTGAGTCGTCTGTCACAGCACTCGCAAAGACAATCGCCGACAATGCTCCCATGACCATAAAAGCCGCTAAGGCAGCGGTGAACGAGGGAACTAAAAATCCCGATGAACGGGACCTCGACAGCGTCGCTGCAATGGTTGAAGCCTGCTTTAACAGTGAGGACTACAAAGAGGGGCGTAGGTCGTTCATGGAAAAGCGAAAACCGCAGTTCCAGGGTCGGTAGTCAGGTGGCCTTGTTTTTCGCCTATAACTTGAGAAATTGCCCCTCGATGAACTAAGAAGCTCCGAAGATGCCGATAGATCTATCTGACCTGCCTCCCTTCAAAACGCCAGAGTAGCTAACTTTTACCTTGGACTACTTTTTTTGGTGAGGCAGGGCGGTATCAGGGGTTGAAGGGTGATTCGGAGTTGCAGGAGTTAGCTGAGGCGTAGATCGCCTTAGATATTTCGATCGTATACTAGCTGCGGTGACAATTTGTGATTGCCGCAACAATTTGGAGGATAGTCATGACTCAGTACCTTTATCAGGCCGCATATAGTGCGGAATCACTCGCCGCGCAGATGAAGAACCCCACTGATCGTTTGGCCGAAGTTGGCGCACTGCTTGAGCAGTCGGTCGGAGCTCGGATCATTGGTGGCGGTTTTTCGTTTGGAGAATATGACGTCACCGTGGTCGTAGAGGCAGCTGACGATCAGACGATGGCTGCTGTGGCGATTGCGATCGCTGCCGGTGGCGCGATTCGGTCGGCGAAAACCACGCCGTTGTTGACTGGAGACGAATGGATTGCTGCGATGACGAAGGCATCTTCCGTTACGTACACGCCGGCTGGATAGAGGGCGTGTTGACGATACAGGCGTGATAATAAGTCGGTTGTTTTTGGCGGCTGCGGCTCACTGATAATGTGTGCGGTTTGTGAGCAGTAGACAAAAAAAGAGCCTTGATGATTTACTGTAAAGGCTCTTTTTCAGTTCAAAAAATGGTGCCGAGGGGCAGACTCGAACTGCCGACACATGGATTTTCAGTCCATTGCTCTACCAACTGAGCTACCTCGGCGCGGCAACCACGTGCAGGGACCATCTGTTGAGATGGCCGCACGGCACGGCAATCAATCGTAGCCGCGGTGTGAGGGTGGGGCAATAGAGCTAGCGACGAGCCTGAGGCAGTTCGCGCGAATCGTTACGCTGACGGTCTGTTTCACCAAGTGCACTGATATAATTTCGCCTGCTTACGGCAAGCTTGTTATCTGATCGGAACCTGCGCCTCGCAGCTATAGTAACGGGCTGCTTACGATTCATTGTTCTACCAGAGGATATTAATGGCGACTCTTATCATCGCATCAATCTCGGATCGTGCCGGAAAAACGGCCATCGCAGCCGCACTGGCACTTTGTTTGGGTACAGATGAATCTCCAGTTGCCGTTGGCAAGGCTAACGCCGGTGATCCGTCAGACGATGGCGATAACGGGGTATTCGCCAGCCTGTTGCCCGGCAACCCTGTGGTGAGCGGGAGCGTTGCCTCTATCGCTTCGGACATTTCAAGCGCGGCAGGCAGTAGCAGGATAACCATTGTTGAGGGTTCTTCAGACACGCAATCTAATTTGCAACTGGCCAATGCAACCGATGGATTGGTGCTGCTCGTGACTCGCTATGGCGAGGGTCTGTCAGCCGTAGTGAAGGAATATGGATCACGTCTTGCTGGCGTAATAATCAATGGGCTACCGAAGTATCGAGCCGAAGACGCCGACGGCACCCTCTCAGCCGATCTCGAATTAGCTGGAACCAGACTACTCGGTTCGATCCCAGACGACCGGCGAATGCTCGCCCCGAGGCTTGGACAGGTTGCGGAGTTCCTTGGCGGGCAGTTCCTGGATGGTGAAGACCAGTCGGATCGCTTGCTGGATAACTTCCTGATCGGCGGACTCGTTCTCGACTGGGGTCCGTTTTACTTTTCGAGTCGCAAGAACACCGGAGTCATCGTCAGAGGTGATCGACCCGACGTTCAGATTGCTGCTATCCAAACCGCTACCACGCGCGCTCTCGTACTGACCAAGGGAGTGCGTCCGGTTGAGTACGTGGTATACGAAGCAGAGCAGCGCGGGATTCCGTTGGTTGTAGTGCCTGGAAACACGCACGACGTGGCCGAGCAGCTCGAAGGCCTGCAGGCACAGGTTGAATTCGACCATGTCGACAAGCTTGAGCGTATGACCGATCTTGTGTCTGAACACATCGACATCGCGACACTTGAAGATCAGCTCGCACAGCCTGCAACGCGTTAGAAATGACATAGTCCCCAGACATAAATACGCATCTGCAGTAGCGTATTTTTAGATAAGAAATTTCCTCAGGATTTCTTGAGCGGGATTACCCGAACTATTAAGTAGTGTCGCTCTTGGCGATACAAACGATCAATTACTTGAGCATTCTTGACAACATAATTCGCCTGGGAGGTCCAAACTCCAGACGATCAACAGTAGTGAACTCTCTCAAAACGGTTTTTTACCTGTCGTTTCTGACTTTTCTGTTGTTTATGGCTGCATCGCCGTGGATTTTTGGGAATGACAGAACGATGCCTGAAATTCCGTCGTCTCGAACTGAAGTCGAGGCCATCGAGGAGACCATCGCGTACCTGAAAACGGTCTCGCATCGCGGCTTTCGCGGGCAAGATCCAGAAGTTAACTGTTGGGAAGTGTTCAAGGATGCTAAATTCAGCGCTAGGTATCTGGACCTGTACGGACAATGGCAGGTGGATGCTTGGTACAGCCGTGTTCGCTACTACTGGCGTGTCTTTGACTCATCACTGGAAGTAGCCTCACAAAGTCAGCTATTTACCGATAACGAGACCATTTCGTGTTGAAACACGAATATTCAAAAATCGTGCCAGTGAGACGATGAATCGGGCATGTGAGCGATAACATTGCTTGATGTCTTCGATTTCGACCTCTGAAAACCTACTTGCCGGACTTTCCGAACGCCAGCGTGAAGCTGTTACCCATACCGATGGACCGCTATTGATAGTTGCTGGCCCCGGTTCGGGCAAAACCCGTGTTATGGCACACCGAGTTGCTTATCTCGTTGGTGAAAAAGGTGTCCCGCCGTGGAAAATCCTGGCGGTTACTTTTACCAATAAGGCCGCTAGAGAGTTGCGGGAACGGTGTGAACGACTTGTTGGTGCAGGATCGAACGGGCTTCACGTTCGGACTTTTCACGGCTTCTGTTCCCGAGTGCTGCGATCAGACGGCGAACACGTTGGGCTAAAATCCGAGTTCACGATTTACGATGCCGACGATCAGGCTAGGGTCGCACGTCGAATACTCGACGAGTTCGATATTGATCCCAAGCAGTTCCCCCCAAGGGCGCTGCTCAGCGTCATTTCTGATGCTAAAAACAACATGTGGAGTCCGGCTCAGTTTTCGAGGCGTACCGAGACGTATCGGGATGAGGTCTCATCACGCGTCTACGAGGCGTATGAAGGTGCGCTACAGCGTGCCAACGCTGTGGACTTCGACGATCTGTTGCTCAAGACCTATATGCTTCTGGAAGGGCATCCCGAGATGTTGGAAAAGTACCAGCAGCGGTTTGATTATCTGCTGGTTGATGAGTTTCAGGACACCAACCCGCTTCAATTCCAGGTGGTGCGTCTTCTTGCGCTGAAGAGCCAGAATATCTGTGTGGTCGGTGACCCCGACCAGTCGATTTACTCATGGCGCCATGCCGATCCGACGAATCTGACGGATTTTCAAGCAACGTTTAAGAACACCAAAATTGTCACTCTCGACCAGAGCTATCGTTCAACCCAGATCATCCTCGAAGCCGCCGATTCCGTGATTGGCAATAACGATGGTCGCATGAAGAAAAATCTGTGGACTGAGAATAGCCGTGGTACGAGGATCACGGTTACCGAGGCCTATAACGAGGAGGAGGAAGCCCGACTTGTTCTTCAGGCAGCAGCCGATTTGAAGACCAAGGACGGCATTGGTCGCAACGAGATTGCGATCATGTACCGTGTCAACGCACAGTCCCGTGCATTCGAGGTGGCGTGTAATCGAGAAGGCATACCGTACCGTCTTGTTGGCGGTGTGAAGTTCTACGACCGCAAAGAGGTTAAAGACATCCTGTCGTTCTTGCGGCTGATATCGAACCCTGCCGACGATGCGGCTCTCGAACGGATTTTCTACGTTCCCACCCGTGGCATTTCCGCCCGATCACTCACTGAGCTAAGGCGAGTCGCTCTAACCAACAACGTACCGGTTTTCGATGTGATTCTGGACATCAGTCAAGTTCAGCAAGGCGATGAAGATCCCCACCTCTACTACACAGAGCTGGCTACCCGGGCCCTGAAATCCGTAACGGCCTTTGGTGATCTCGTTACGCGATTTATTGAACAATCTCTGGCTCTAGACACCACTGAACTGATCGACCTTATCGTCGAACGAAGCGGCTATGGTGCGATGTTGCGCGAGGACAAAGAGCGCGGTGAAGAACGAATGGAGAACCTGCAAGAACTCAAAGCCTCGTCCGAGCAGTTCGCAGGCTTGGAGGAGCGCGTGCAACTCAGTGATTTTCTGGAAAACGTTGCGCTGGTATCGGATGTCGATGGATTGCAGGGCGGCAATGATACCGAAGTCGATGAGGAAGCGATCACATTGATTACACTCCACCAGGCGAAGGGTCTTGAGTACGACGCCGTATTTCTAGCCGGCCTTGAAGAGGGAATGCTGCCACACTCCCGCAGCGTTGACGATCCCACTCAACTGGAAGAAGAGCGCCGACTGCTCTATGTGGGCATGACCCGGGCGCGCAAACGGCTCTACATGTTTCGGGCGTTCCAGAGTCGATTCCGCGGCCAGTCTGGTTCTCAAATGGCATCACGGTTCAAGCAGGAAATTACCGGTTCCATTGTAACGACGCGAGATAT
>CAYTAO010000054.1:649-16248 GCA_964435915.1 uncultured Dehalococcoidales bacterium | reverse complement strand
TCACAGGATGGCGGAGGCCAACCGGGCTTTTGTCCACTACCGCTGGTAGGAACCGGCATAACTTAATCGGCCGCAAATCCGCTCGATGATCTACTCACGGGGACGGAACGAATGGCAACAATGATGACTACAACATCCGCAAAAAAGACCGACCTTAGAAAGGTCCGGAATATAGGCTTTATCGCCCACATCGATGCTGGTAAGACCACGGTGACTGAGCGCGTGCTCTTTTTCACAGGTGAGACTTACAAGATCGGTAACATTGATGAAGGCACCACCGTCATGGACTTCATGTCGCTCGAGCGCGAGCGCGGAATCACCATCGGTTCAGCCGCCACCAACGCCCAGTGGGCTGGCCACCAAGTCAACATTATCGACACCCCGGGTCACGTTGACTTCACTGCTGAAGTCGAACGTAGCCTGCGCGTGCTCGACGGTGGAGTCGTAGTCCTCGAATCCGTTTCAGGAGTGCAGCCACAATCAGAGACAGTCTGGCGCCAGGCCGACACCTACAAGGTTCCTCGCCTTATCTTTGTAAACAAGATGGACAGGCTCGGCGCTGATTTCAACTACGCAGTCCAGACCGTCCACGATCGTCTGGGTGCAAACGCAGTTCCAATCCAGATTCCTATGGGTGCCGAATCGGAATTTTCTGGCCTTATCGACCTCGTCGCCCGACAGGCATACGCTTACGAAACTCCCGAAGCCGTTGAGCACAGCCTCGTCGACATCCCTGCCGAGTACGCTGAAGTTGCTGAAGAAGCACGACAGCACCTCGTAGAAAAAATTGCTGAGACCGATGACCGACTTATGGAGAAATTCCTCGAAGAAGAGGAAATTTCGGAAGAAGAACTCAAGATTGCTCTTCGAAAAGCAACAATTTCGCTAGATATATTCCCGGTATGCGTCGGCTCAGCGCTCCGTCACCGAGGCGTTCATCCGCTGCTCGATGCTGTGATCGACTACCTTCCGTCACCGCTCGATGTAGAAGCCATTAGGGGTGTAGATCCAGCCGATGAATCGGTAGAACTCGAACGGCAGCCTTCCTACGACGATCCAATGTCGGCCCTTGCCTTCAAGATTGTTACTGACCCGCACGTTGGTAGACTCGTCTATCTTCGGGTGTACTCGGGAATACTTGAGTCGGGCGCAAACATCTATAACTCGACCACTCGATCAAAAGAGCGAATCGGTCGACTCATGGTCATGCATGCCGACTCTCGAGAAGAAAAGAAGTCTGCTGGTCCGGGCGAAATCGTTGCTGCTATCGGTCTTAAGGACACGATTACTGGTCATACGCTTTGCCCGCAGGATGCTCAGATTTCACTGGAACAGATTTCGTTCCCAGACCCGGTACTTTCTGTCGCAGTAGAGCCTAAGACTCGAACCGATCAGGAAAAGATGTCGACCGCACTGGTTCGACTCGCTGACGAAGATCCAACACTTGTCGTGTCTAGCGATGAGGAGAGCGGTCAGGTCATCCTCGCTGGAATGGGTGAACTCCATCTCGACGTTATCGTCGAGCGGATGCGACGGGAATTCCATGTCGACGCAACTGTTGGTGCTCCCCGAGTTGCTTACCGAGAGACCGTTACCAAGGTAGCAACTGCCCAGGGTAATTTGGTCAAGCAGACTGGTGGTCACGGACAGTTCGGTGACTGCACACTTAGACTCGAGCCGTTAGACCCAGGTAGTGGTCTGCTGTTTGAATCTGAAATTACTGGTTCGACGTTACCTCGTGAATACTTCAGGCCTGTCGAACAGGGATTCCGTGAAGCTGCCCGTGCCGGCGTGATCGCCGGCTACCCGGTTGTTGACATGAAGGCAGTACTGATAGACGGTTCGTACCACGAAGTTGACTCTTCGGAAATGGCTCTCAAAGTGGCTGCCTCGATGGCGTTCAAGTCGGCTATGGGCAAAGGCAAGCCCGCCCTTCTTGAGCCGATCATGAAGCTCGAAGTTGTTACTCCATCTGAATTCCTTGGTGACGTACTTGGCGACTTGAACTCCAGACGTTCTCAGGTTCAGAACATGGAATCACGTGGCGAAGCGCAGGTGATCCTTGCGTTCATCCCACTCGCGGAAACTTTCCAGTACGCAACACACGTTCGCTCAATCACTACCGGTAGAGCCAGCTTTTCGATGGAACTGGACCACTATTCGGCTGTGCCAAAGAACGTCGCAGAGAAAGTGACAGGAAACTAAGGAATGCCCGGACAGAAAATCCGAATCGTCCTGAAGGCGTTCGATCACCGATTACTCGACATCTCAGCTCAGCAGATTATGGAAACTGCGGAGCGCACAGGTGCCCAGACTGCAGGGCCTGTTCCTTTGCCAACAGCAAAGCGCATGTTCACGGTGATTCGAGGCCCTCACGTTCACAAAGACTCTCGCGAGTATTTTGAGTTGCGTGTTCATAAGCGCCTTATCGACATTCTTGAGCCAAGCTCAAAGACCATCGATTCGCTGACGCGACTCAACGTTCCCGCTGGTGTCGATATCGCCATCAAGCTCTAGAGACAAGCAGAAACCCACAAATAATTAATGTAAGCAAGTAAACGAACATGACTATCGCTGGACTTCTCGGTCGAAAGATCGGAATGACAACCTACTACCACGACGACGGAACCGCAGAAGCGGTTACGGCGGTCGAGGTTGGGCCGTGTGTAGTCACCCAGGTGAAGACGCATGCTCGGGACGGTTACGAAGCCGTTCAGGTCGGCTTTCTTGCAGCAAGCAAGTTGAATCAGGCCGAAGCCGGGCACCAGGCTCGCTCAGGCGACAAGTTCTCATACCTTCAGGAATTCAGTGCGGACGACCTTGCTGAATTCGAAGTTGGTCAAGAGTTGAAGGCCGATGTATTTGAAGTTGGAGAACCGATCAAAGTTGTCGGTACGTCCAAGGGCAAGGGATTCGCTGGTGTTGTACGCCGGTGGAACTTTCGAGGAGGCCCCAAGACTCACGGTCAGTCCGACCGTCACCGGTCTCCTGGTTCAATTGGTGCAGGATCCTCACCGGGTCGTGTATGGCCAGGAACTCGAATGGGCGGGCACTATGGTGTTGACAGAATCACTGTCAAAGGCCTCAGGGTCGTAGCTGCTGATGTCGAAAAAAACGTGGTTCTGGTTCGAGGTTCCGTTCCGGGTGCTAAAAACGGAATCGTTCGCATCGAAAAGCAGGGCAAATAATGGATCTGCAAGTAAAAGATCACAAAGGCAAGGTCGTGGGATCAGTCGCTGCAAGCGATGAGGTCTGGCGCGTCGAAAGCAACGATGCTCTCCTGCACCAGGTTGTGGTGGCCCAGCAGGCAAACAAACGACGTGGTACACAACACACTCAGACGCGTGCGAATGTGAGCTTCTCAACGAGGAAGATCCGACCGCAAAAGGGAACCGGTCAGGCTCGGCAGGGCAGCCGTCGGTCTCCTGTTCGTGTTGGTGGTGGCGTTGCGCACGGTCCGCATCCACGAAGCTACCGTCAGCGTCTCCCAAAAAAAATGCGACGACAGGCGCTTCGAATCGCACTCTCTGAGAAGATTCGTGATGAGAGTGTTACCGTTCTCGATGCATTGAAACTCGATGCGCCTAGGAGCAGCACAATTCGCGACATAGTTTCGGCGTTCGAACTCAAGGGCCAGACACTAATCGTTACTGGTGCTACCGATCACAACGTGGTCAAGTCGGCCAGTAACCTTCCGGGCGTTGAAGTTCAGGCAGCAACGCTGATAAACCCACTCGAAACCACAAGTGTTACCAACCTGATTGTTACGCAAGAAGCTCTGGAGGCTATCGATAGTCTCTGGGGAGCTGATGGAGGCAAAGAGTAATGAGCCTCGCGCAAGTTCTGCGACGACCAATTGTTACCGAGAAGAGCACTCTTCTTGGTGAGCAAGGTCGATATGTATTTGAAGTTGATTCCGACGCAAGCAAGCATGATATTGCTAAAGCGGTCGAATGGGCTTTTGATGTCAAAGTGGTCAAAGTGAACACCATGACCATCCCTGGCAAGATCAAACGATACGGTCAGCGACCGTCGAAGCGACCCGACTGGAAGAAAGCCATCGTTTCGCTGCAGGCCGGGGACTCTATTCAGTTGTTTGAGGGGGCATAAATAATGGGACTTAAAGAATATAAGCCCACGTCTCCTGGTCGTCGCGATACTGTCGCTGACGACTACAAAGACATTACGAAGAGCAAGCCAGAAAAGTCGTTGCTTGCTCCGTTGAGCAAAAAGGGCGGACGAAACAATCGTGGTCGAGTAACAGTTCGACACCGCGGTGGGGGACACAAGCGCCGGTACAGAATTGTCGACTTCAAACGCGACAAATCTGGTACAGCGACCGTAATGTCGATCGAGTATGATCCAAACCGAACGGCTAGAATCGCCCTCGTACTATTTGAAGATGGAATCAAGCGATACATCGTTGCACCCAACGGTGTAACAGTTGGTGACACAGTTCAGAGTGGCGAAGATGTTCCTGTAATCACAGGCAACACGCGTCCGCTGGGTACTCTCCCAACCGGTACACAGGTTCACAATATTGAAGTAACCCCGGGTAAAGGTGGTCAGATGGCAAAGAGTGCCGGTGTGGTTGCTCAGGTCATGGCCCACGAATCGGGATACACGCTTGTCCGACTTCCGTCGGGTGAGATGCGAAGGCTGCTGAGCACATGCACAGCAACTGTCGGTCAGGTTTCTAACCTTGACCATAAGAACGAAAAATTGGGTAAAGCTGGACGAAACCGACACCGCGGTCGCCGCCCAACAGTTCGTGGTTCAGTAATGAGCCCGGCAGCTCATCCGCATGGTGGTGGCGAAGGACGTTCCGGTATCGGAATGCCCGGTCCTAAGACCCCTTGGGGAAAGCCAGCACTCGGTAAGCGCACGCGCAGAAACAAGAGCACGAACAAATTTATCCTGAGGCGGAGGTATGACCGCTAGTAAAGCGGTTATTCGAGACTAATAACAGATGTCAAGGTCAATCAAAAAAGGTCCATACGTAGACCCAAAGCTTAAGAAGAAGGTCAATGTGATCCCGGCCGCAGGATCACGTGACGTGAATCGGACTTGGGCGCGTGCCTCAATGATCATGCCCGAAATGCTTGGTCTAACTATTGCTGTTCACGATGGCCGGAGGTTTGTTCCCGTCTTGATCACAGAGAACATGGTTGGGCACAGGCTCGGTGAATTCGCACCGACCAGAACCTTCCGCGGCCACATGGGTCGGTCGGATAGGACAACAGGTTAGTTATGGCGATAGCTAGAACGAAAAACGTAGGTATTTCCGATTACAAGTTACGGCTTGTGATGGACCAGATTCGCGGAAAGATGGTGCTCGACGCATTCCCGATGCTTCGGTATATGACCAGCCCTGCCGCAGCTGAAATTTTGAAGATTCTCAAGGCTGCTACGGCAAACGCTGAGAACAACGACCTCCAGTCACGCGATGACCTGAAGATCGTCCGAATCACCGCCGACAAGGCAACCTGGGTACGACGCTTTAGGCCGAAGGCAAGAGGACGTGTTGGTGCCTTCGACAGGCCTACATCTCACATAACCATTGAAGTCGACGAGGTAAAGATCTAGATATGGGTCAAAAAACACACCCGATCGGGTTCAGACTCGGTGGCGTACAGGATTGGCGAGCGCACTGGTTTGCCAGCAAAGGAACGGATTACCGACGACTGACTGAGGAAGACCAGAAAATCCGCGGTTTGATCAGTGGCCGCTACGCTGAGTCTGGCGCAATCTCACGTGTTGAGATCGAGCGTGGTGCGCAGGACCTAGTCGTAACGATCAACACGGCCCGCCCCGGAATCATCATCGGCCGAGGTGGAACGCGGGTCGATGAGCTTCGAGATGATCTAGAAAAACTCACCGAAAAACGCGCACGTCTAAATATTCAGGAAATCCGACAACCCGAACTCGATGCGACCCTCGTTGGTGAGTCGATAGCAGAACAGCTCGAACGGCGTGTCGCCTACAGGCGTGCGGTTCGTCTTGCAATGCAGCGCACCATGCAATCGGGCGCACTCGGGATCAAGGTTGTGGTCTCGGGTCGACTTGGTGGTGCTGAAATCGCACGAACCGATAAACAGAAGGAAGGTCGAACCCCACTGCACACATTGCGTGCACAGATTGACTTCGCTGTGTCGGAAGCCAAGACGTCTTTCGGTGTCATTGGAATCAAAGTTTGGATCTACACCGGAGACATGATTCCTTCGGCAGAGAACCTACGAGCCCGTGCGCAATCACGACTTTCACTGGGTGCAACCCAGGAGGCTCAGACTAGTCCAGGCAACAAGGGCAATTCTGATGGTGGTCGGTTCAGCTCTGCAGGCGGCAACACGTCAGCAAGTAAGTCCGGCAGCGGTGGGAGTAAGAGTTAACAATGCTTCAGCCAAAGCGCACAAAGTATCGCAAGGAACAACGCGGTCGCATGAACGGCATTCGAACCAAGGGTTCAAAAATGGTCTATGGCGAGTTCGGACTCAAGGCAGAAGGCCCCGGCTGGGTCTCTGATCGTGAGATTGAAGCTGCACGTCGTGCCATTACCGGATATGTACAACGTGGCGGACAGCTCTGGGTGCGTTTGTTCCCGTCGAAGCCCGTCAGTTCACGACCCGCAGAAACCCGCATGGGTGGTGGTAAGGGTGCTGTTGAAGAATGGGTAGCGGTGGTGAGGCGTGGGCGAATGCTCTACGAAATCGCTGGTGTTTCGGAATATGCAGCGCGTGAGGCTCTCAGGCGAGCAGCACACAAACTGTCGATCCCAACCAGAATCGTTGCTCGGAGTGATGAATTTTAACGATGCCCGCACTAGGTTCGCAATATGCGAACTAATGGACTGGTAAGAACTGACGAATGATGCAGATCAGCGAAGTAAGAGAACTGAACGATACCGAACTTGTAAAAGAGCTCGGTGATCAGGAACGCGCCATGATGAACCTGAGGTTCCGCAAGGCTACAATGCAGTTGACTAACACGAACGAACTCGCGAACACCCGTAAGACAATCGCGCGGATTAACACTGTGATTCGAGAACGATCGATCACAGCAAACATCGAAGCCGCAAAGGTAGAGGGAGAATAGGTTGGCGCGTAAACAGCAAACCGGCTCTGTTCTGAAAGACAAGAACGACAAGAGCGTCGTGGTAGGCGTTTCTTGGTTGCAGCGTGACCGAATATACAAAAAGGCCCGACGTATGTTGACCAAGTTTGTTGTTCATGATGAACAGAACTCGGCGACCATCGGCGACCACGTATTGATCGAGGAAAGCAGCCCGATTTCGAAGACCAAGCGGTGGCGCCTAGTCAGTATTGTCGACAAAGTCGACGTTGCCGAAGTCCAGCCTTCCGACATTGTTAGCGAAGCTGCCCTCACTGGTGCAGACGGCTCTGAAGAAGAGTCGTCTGGGAACTTAGGGTAATAGGGATGATTCAGCGAGAAACAAGGCTTAAGGTCGCCGATAACTCCGGTGCACGAGAGGTGCTTTGCATCAACATCGTCGGAGGAAGCGCGCGTCGTTACGCCAGTCTGGGTGATGTGATCACCTGCACAGTAAAAGATGCGCAGCCCGGTGGCGCTGTAAAGATGCATCAGGTAGTGAAAGCAGTAGTCGTACGAACATCGATAGAGGTTCGTAGGGCCGATGGCTCATACATTCGATTTGTCGATAATGCTTGCGTGATAATTGGGGACTATGAAAACCCTCGATGAACTCGAATATTCGGCCCGGTAGCTCGTGAACTGCGAAACAAGCAGTTCATGCGTATCGTGTCGTTGGCTCCGGAGGTCCTCTAACCAATGAGTCAGACGCGAATCAAGAAAGACGATCAAGTGCTCGTCATCTCTGGAAAAGATAAAGGTAAGCGCGGTGGCGTAATACGAGTTCTAGTTGACCAAAACCGAGTTGTGGTTGAAGGCGTGAACATGGTTACTCGCCATGTCAAAGCCCAGCCAGGCGTTGCGCAAACAGGCATCATCCTAGGTGAAGGCTCGATAGCCATCTCCAATGTAATGCTTATCGATCTAGAGACCGGGCTTGCCGGTCGTGCTGGTCAGAAGGTCCTCGAAGACGGGACGAAAGTAAGGATGGTCAAGAGTGGCAAACGCTCCTGACGATAAAAAAGAAGAACAGGTAACAGAGGTCAACGCTTTGAAGCCTGTAGCAAAAAAAGCCGCGGCCAAAAAGCCTGCAGCAAAAAAAGCCGCGGCCAAAAAGCCTGCAGCAAAAAAAGCCGCGGTCAAAAAGCCCAGCGCAAAGGCCGCCGGTAAAAAACCTGCAACGAAGAAGCCAGCAGCCACGAAATCCAAAAAACTTGAAGCCGAATCTGAGCCAAGAGCTAATAAAACTGCACCAAAGGCCAAGAAACCGGCAGTTGTTGCAAATGTGCCGCGTATGAAGCAGATCTACCGCGATGACGTAGTCGAAGTGCTCACGCGCGAGTTCGGTTACACGAATCCCATGGAAGTTCCGCAGATCGAAAAGATCGTGTTGAACATTGGTCTTGGTGAAGCGCTCGACAGCAACTCAGCAGTCGGTGCTGCTACCGGGGATCTCCAGAAGATCACGGGCCAGAAGCCGATGGAAAACAAAGCCAGAGTGTCCATTGCGAACTTCAAACTTCGTGAAGGCTCAGTAATCGGAACGTCGGTAACACTGCGTGGCGCACGTATGTGGCAGTTTTACGATCGATTCGTAAACATCACGCTTCCTCGAACGCGTGACTTCCGAGGAATCAGCCGAACTGCGTTCGATGGTCGAGGTAACTACTCTCTAGGACTGCGGGATCAGTCGACATTCCCTGAGATTGACTACAATGAAATTGATCGGATGCGAGGTATGCAGTTGACGATTGTCACCACCGCCCGCACTGACGAAGAGGGGCGACGTCTCCTCGAACTACTCGGTATGCCGTTTGTACATGCAGACGATCCCGTTGTCGCCCTATAAACCATTTGGAGTAATTTGTATTGGCTAAAAAGTCGATGATCGAACGAGACAAGCGCCGTCAGAAGATGGGCGACGCAAAAGCGGGAATTCGTAAAGAACTTCGCGAGATTTCGGTCGACATCACCCGATCTCCTGAAGAGCGCTTTAACGCTCGTCAGGAAATGGCAAAGCTGCCCCGCAACTCTGCGAAGGTCCGTTTGCGCAACCGCTGTGCCGTAACCGGCCGTCCACGTGGTTACATGCGCTTCTTTGGACTTTCACGAATCACCTTCCGCGATCTTGCACTGAAGGGCGAACTGCCCGGAATACGCAAGGGAAGCTTGTAATAACCGCTAACTACCGAGAGAATCGATCAAGGTGCCAGTAACAGATCCCATAGCCGACATGCTCACTCGAATCCGCAACGCGGTGCAGGTGCGACATGAATCACTTGAACTCCCAGATTCGCGTATGAAGTCTTCACTATTGAAGCTCATCGCTGAAGAGGGCTTTATTTCTAGTTTTACGGCGAGCGAAGATGACTCATTCGAAAAGAAAATTGAGATTCAACTCCGCTACTACGAAGACAAAACCCCGGTAATCCAGGGACTCAAACGCGTAAGCAAGCCGGGTCTCAGGGTTTATGTGGGGAAGAACGAAGTACCTCGGTACTTCGGTGGTCTTGGGGTGGCATTCATGTCAACTTCCAAAGGCGTTATGACGGGCCAGCAGGCACGTCGCCAAGGTGTCGGTGGGGAACTGCTTTTCTACATCTGGTAGAAACCAGCTCAATCCGGATTTATTAAAGATATTTACGAGAGAAGATTCAAAGTGTCTCGAATAGGTAAAGCCCCAATAATTGTGCCAAGTGGCGTCGATGTAAAAATCGATGACACTACGGTCACGGTCAAAGGCAAAATAGGTGAGTTGCAGCGAACACTGCCGGCGACGATGAAAATTGATTTGACCGATGGGGTTATCACTGTCGCTCGTCCGAACGACGAACCCGACCAGCGTGCGCTGCACGGTCTAACACGAAGCCTCCTGAACAACATGGTTATTGGATGTGCAGACGGATTCACAAAACGCCTAGAGCTTATCGGTACCGGTTACCGAGTTCAGCAAACAGGCAAAGCGCTGGAACTCAGCGTTGGTTACTCACACCCTGTTACGGTCGAGCCAATTGGTGCCAACACCATCACCTCAGACGGCCAGACATTCATCAATGTGAGCGGCCCGAGTAAAGAAGACGTAGGCGAGCAGGCTGCTCAAATACGCAAGGTACGAAAGCCAAACCCATACACGGGTAAGGGCATTAAATATTCTGATGAAGTTATCCGGCGGAAGGCTGGTAAGACGGCTGTTGGAGTTGGTGTCTAAACATGGGTAATCGAAAATTCGACTCTCGAAAACGGTGGATCAGGCACAGGCGTGTTCGTAAGAACGTGCGCGGGATTGCTGACCGACCAAGGCTTGCTGTTTTCCGTAGCAGCAACCACATCTACGCTCAGGTTATAGATGATGACCGCGGCCACACGCTGGCAGCGGCAACCTCGCTCGATCTCAAGTCAAATGACACAAAAACGGATGTCGCAAAGGCAGTCGGGGGAGCAGTTGCCAAGGCAGCGCTTGCAGCAGGTGTCACCAAGGTAGTATTCGACCGTGGTGGGTACAAATATCACGGTCGGGTCAAGGCACTAGCCGATGCAGCCCGCTCAGAAGGACTTAGCTTCTAAATGACCACGCCTCAGAACGAAACACGGAGTGGCACCCTGCAGGGTGGAAACAACGATGGCGGACGTGGTCCAGGTGGTGGACGTGGTCCAGGTGGTGGACGTGGTCCAGGAGGCGGACGTGGTCCAGGTGGTGGGCGTGGTCCCGGTGGTCCCGGTGGGGATCGACGTGGACGTCGACCGCGACGCGATGAAGAAGATTCAGGTCTTGTTGAGCGCGTTGTTAAAATCCGCAGGGTTTCAAAGGTTGTTAAAGGTGGCCGAAACCTCACATTTAACGCAATGGTTGTAGTTGGAGACGGTAATGGAAACGTTGGTGCAGCTCTGGGTAAAGCCGGTGCAGTGCCCGACGCCGTTCGTAAGGGAACCTCATATGCCAAGAAGGCGATGACGCATGTCGAGCTGAATGACCGGACGATTCCACACGAAATCACTTCGAAGTTCTCTGGAGCCAAGGTGCTGTTGAAGCCAGCTGCTCCGGGTACTGGCGTGATCGCAGGTGGAGGTGTTCGAGCCGTGATGGAAGCGGTTGGAGTAAAGGACGTTCTTTCAAAGACGTTCGGTTCACCCAATACCATCAACATTGTTAAAGCAACACTCGCTGCGCTCGATCAACTCCGCGACCCTGTCGCCGCTGTTGAGCGCCGTAGAGGCATTAGCAAGTCTGCTGAAGAAGCAGCCCAGTAATCTCGGGAATCTAATCATCATGGCCAAACTACGCATTACACAGCTCCGCAGCGGTATCGGCACAAAGCCCAACCAGAGGGCTACCCTGAAGGCGCTCGGACTACGCATGATCCGCCATGAAGTTATCCAGAACGACAGCCCGCAAATCCGCGGAATGATCGCAAAAGTCGTTCACCTTGTCTCTGTTGAGGAAACGAAGTAAATAATTCACATGACGGTAACTCGCCACCAGTAAATCAGTAAGAATTCACATATGCCTGGACTTCACCAGCTAAAACCATCGAAAAATTCCAAAAAGAACCGAAAACGCGTAGGTCGCGGTAATGGTTCGGGCACCGGCACATTCTCAGGTCGAGGCTCAAAGGGACAGAAACAGCGCGGTAGCGTACCGTTCCTGTTTGAAGGTGGACAACTTCCACTCATAAAACGGCTGCCTCACATGCGCGGTTTCACGAACATATTCCGTGTCGAAT
The DNA here is from genome assembly GCA_964435915.1 of uncultured Dehalococcoidales bacterium. Taxonomy (GTDB): domain Bacteria; phylum Chloroflexota; class Dehalococcoidia; order Lucifugimonadales; family Lucifugimonadaceae; genus Lucifugimonas. The sequence continues at coordinate 4,420 of CAYTAO010000054.1, read as the reverse complement.
CGACTCCAGTTAACCTCGAAAGCCTCGAGAATTTCCGGACCGGTTCCGATGTGACTATCGACAAGCTTGTTGAAGCTGGTCTTGTTCGAAAGAAAAACACGCGGGTTAAGATTCTCGGAGACGGTGAATTTACAAAGAAGCTGAACGTTTCCGCTCACGCTTTCAGTAAATCTGCTAAGGCCAAGATCGAAGCTGCTGGGGGAACGGTCACGATTATTGATGTCCCGAAAGTAGACGACGCACCTAAAGCAGAGTCAGCCGAGTAGCTATGACACAGGCCAAACAAACGTCTGAATCCCCGGTACCAGCACTATTCCGTGCTGCGGCAGACGCATGGCGTATTCCTGATCTTCGATTCCGAATCCTGTTCACACTGGGAATTTTGGTTATATTCAGGTTCTTTGCACACGTACCGGTTCCGGGTGTTGACCGCGAAGCGTTGGCCGCCGCATTCGAAGCCAACCCCCTGCTGGGTTTCCTCGATCTGTTCTCAGGTGGGGCGCTTCGTAACCTATCTATCGCTGCACTTGGTGTCTACCCGTACATCACGGCGTCGATCATCCTGCAAATACTGACACCAATCATTCCGGCCCTCAAGAACCTTTCTCAGGAAGGTGAAGGTGGTCGGAAGGTTATCAACCGGTACACCCACTACATGACAGTTCCGCTCGCATTTCTTCAGGGATACGGCCAGTTGAACCTGTTTTCTGGAGCCTTAAGTTCAGGTAGTGGAGCAGCCATTTCTGGTATTGGATTCGGTGCCGACACTCTCAACACCATGTCGATTCTGCTTGCCATGACTGCCGGTACGATGCTGCTGGTGTGGATGGGTGAACTTGTAACCGAAAAGGGAATCGGTAACGGTATATCACTGATCATCTTCGCCGGTATCGTCTCAACCCTGCCGCAAGTAGTCGGACAACTCTGGCTGATGCGCGACCAGATGTTCCAGGCTGGAATGCTAATTTTCATTGCGATCCCCATCGTCTACTTGATTGTCTACTTCGCAGAGGCGCAACGGAAAATCCCGGTTCAATATGGTCGAAGTGTGTTCCGTGGCGGGCAGATGTACAAACAATCGGGGGCGACCCATATACCGCTGCGTGTTAACGCAGCCGGAATGATCCCGCTGATTTTCGCTTTTTCGATTCTGATTCTGCCTTCGGTAGTTGCCAGCTACTTCAATGACGGATCCGACGGGTTCATTGCAACAATTGCCAACTTCTTCCAGAACTCGTTCGGACCCACAAGCATGATCTACTGGATCGCAGTATTCTTGCTCGTAGTTATCTTCACGTTCTTCTACACACTGGTTGTTCACAACCAGCAGAACCTCGCCGAAAACTTGCAGAAAAATGGTGGATTCGTCCCAGGTATTCGACCGGGACCACCCACCAAGATTTACCTGATGCGTGTTGTACTACGTATTACGTGGGGTGGAGCGCTTTTCCTAGGGTTCATCGCCATCTTGCCATATCTGGCGCAGTTGGTTACCAACCTACCTAACGCGACGACCATACTGCAAAGCACAAGCCTACTGATCATGGTGGGCGTGGCGCTCGACACGATGCGGCAGCTGGAATCTCAGTTACTGATGCGTAACTACGAAGGATTCGTCCGGTAGAAAGCGATCAATACGTAAATGCGTATCGTTTTATTAGGTCCGCCAGGTGCGGGCAAAGGCACACAGGCTCGCCGACTCACCGATTCGACTGGCATGAAGCACCTTTCAACCGGGGACATCCTTCGGGCCGAGGTAGTGGCCGGATCCGAATTGGGCCTGCTAGCCAAGGGATTTATGGATAAGGGCGACTACGTTCCTGATTCACACATCATTGCGATGATCCAGCAATACATTGACGAACCTACCGGTGTTCTGCTTGATGGCTTTCCGAGGACAGTAGCCCAGGCCGAAGCGCTGGATAAAACACTCAACGAAGCGGGTACGCCGATCGATAAAGTCGTACACATGTGGGTGGATCCCGATGAACTTGTGAAACGGCTCGCTGGTAGGGCAGTTTGCGTGAACTGCCAGGCTCCCTACAATCTGGACTCACAGCCACCTGTAAAAGCAGGCACCTGCGATATTTGCGGCGGTGAAGTGGTCGCCCGAGATGATGACAAGCCCGAAGCAGTGAAAAACCGAATGAAGGTCTATCAGGAGCTAACCGCTCCTGTACTGGACTACTACAAGGCACGTGGCGGTGTAGTCGAAATTGTTGCTACCGGTTCTCCCGATTCAGTGTTTGAGAAGCTAACTCGAGCAATGGGATCAGCTGAATAATCGAAATAAGTCCCTATCTTGGGATATACTAGGATGGTTCGTTCTTTGAACGGTGAAATAACGCCCAGAATCGCTGCAAGCGGAAATCCCGCTCCAAATGCCACTTTAAAGTCGGCAAGGGAGTTGGAAATCATGCGTGAGGCGGGGCGGACTGTCGCGTTTGCCGTAAGAAAAGCGTTCGACGCGCTAGAGCAGGGAATTACGACAGGCGAACTCGACAGCATTGTTCGTCGGGCCATCGAGTCGGAAGGTGCAACCTCGGGATTTCTGGGACTGTATGGTTTCCCGGCAACAGCGTGCATATCGATAAATGAAGAGATAGTTCACGGAATTCCGGGTGACCGGGTAATACAATCGGGCGATTTGGTAACTCTGGATTGTGGAGCGATAGTAGACGGGTATAACAGCGACTATGCTGTAACACAAGTTGCTGGCCCTTCAACAAGTGAGAAGGATGACCTGATCGACACCACACGTGGATCACTTGAAATGGGGATCAGAGCAGCACGACCCGGTAATCGGGTTGGCGACATATCAAATGCCATCGAAAGTCATGTGCTTCCGAAGTCTTACGAACTGGTTCGTGAGTATGTCGGACACGGTATTGGCAAGAACCTGCACGAACCCCCGCAGATTCCTAACTTCGGCCCAGCAGGGTACGGTTTGGAACTTCGGGTTGGTCTCGTTCTGGCAATCGAACCAATGGTGAACGCTGGCGGGTGGAAAACCCGAATGCTCGACGACGGCTGGACCATCGTCACAGAAGACAGCACACTTTCGTGCCACTTCGAGCACACTGTAGCGATAACTGAGGACGGCCCGGTAGTTCTCACAGTTGAATAGCGTAAGAGAACGACAGAAACGGATCGGAAATAATTTGGCAAAAAAGGAAGCAATCGAAGTAGAGGGTCTCGTAAACAAGGCTCTGCCGAACGCGTTCTTCAACATTGAACTTCCTAATGGGCACGAGGTTCTCGCACATGCTTCAGGAAAAATTCGGAAGAATTTCATTCGGATCCTGCCAGGAGACAAAGTCCTAGTCGAACTTTCGGCCTACGACCTGACCCGCGGTCGGATCACATATCGATTCAAATGAGAGTTACAGCACGCCTACAGGTGCCACAGCACATGCAAGGCACATGGAATTAAAACAATGAAAGTCAAAGCATCCGTCAAGGCTAAGCACCCAGGCAGCAAAATTGTTCGCCGAAAAGGGCGCGTCTACGTGATCAACAAGCAAAACCCTCGCCTCAAGGCACGACAGGGCTAGCCGAGCTACAGGAGAAATCGGCCTTATGGCAATCGTCGCCGGAGTAAACATCCCGGACAATCAGAGACTCGAGATAGCGCTAACAGCTATCTACGGAATCGGTCGGACTACATCTAAAAAGATTCTGGCCGACTCTGGTATGGAAGAATCAGCCCGCGTTCGAGATTTATCTGATGAAGAACTGGCTCGAGTTCGAAGCGCTGTCGAGAGGACTGGC
>CAYTAO010000054.1:0-639 GCA_964435915.1 uncultured Dehalococcoidales bacterium | reverse complement strand
CATCCGGCGCCTTACGGATATTCAAACCTTCCGGGGCTTGCGGCACCGTCGAGGCCTGCCCGTTCGTGGACAACGCACGAAGACCAATGCCCGAACAAAACGCGGCCGTCGACAGACAGTTGCCGGACGCAAGCGAGTTGCTGCCCCCTAGTCCACAATCAGTAAGTCCGTATTTGATACCTAGTTCGGCGACCATCGCCATTTAGAGGATTACGAAGAAACAATATGCCAAGGCAGCGATCACGAAAGCGCGAGAAAAAGTTTGTCCCACAGGGCAAGGCTTATATCAACGCAACCTTCAACAACACGCTCATCACTTTGACCGACCCACAGGGCAGCGTTATTTCGCAAAGTAGTGCAGGTGCAATGGGATTCCGCGGCTCAAGAAAATCCACTGCATTCGCCGCTCAGCGCGCAGGTGAAACTGCAGCTCGAACAGCCATCGAACACGGCCTGAAAACCGTGAACGTTATGGTCAAGGGCCCCGGCTCTGGTCGTGAGGCTGCTATTCGAGCGATTCAGGGTGCCGGTATTCGAGTGGTGTCTATTCGTGACGTCACACCGACTCCCCACAACGGATGCCGACCGCCGAAGAAGCGTCGCGTCAAAATAGTTATGAACGGGCATGACATGACAAAC
>CAYTAO010000053.1:5127-16748 GCA_964435915.1 uncultured Dehalococcoidales bacterium | reverse complement strand
GACGAAATTGACAACGCTCCTGAAGAACGAGAGCGTGGTGTGACCATCGCAACAACCCACACAGAGTATGAGACGGACATCCGCCACTATGCTCACGTGGACTGTCCTGGTCACGCTGACTACATCAAGAACATGATTACCGGTGCTGCCCAGATGGACGGCGCCATTCTCGTGGTATCGGCCGCTGACGGTCCTATGCCACAGACATATGAACACATTCTGCTTGCTCGTCAGGTAAACGTACCGAAGTTGGTAGTTGCTTTGAACAAGAGCGACATGGTTGACGACGAAGAATTGCTCGAGCTTGTTGAGCTTGAGGTACGTGAGCTTCTGACAAAGAATGGCTTTCCAGGTGACGACCTTCCCGTTGTCCAGGTTTCCGCTCTTGAGGCACTCGAGCACGCTGAGGACGCTGACAACAAGTGGGTCCAGTCGATTGGCGAACTCATGCAGGCTGTTGATGACTACATCGATATTCCTGACCGTCCTACCGACCTTTCGTTCCTCATGCCCGTTGAAGATGTGTTCGGCATCAAGGGTCGAGGTACGGTTGTTACTGGTCGAGTTGAGCGAGGAATTGTTAAGACTGGTGACCAGATTGAGATCGTTGGATTTGGTAAGACGGTATCGACCACGGTTACCGGCGTAGAGATGTTCCACAAGACTCTTGAAGAAGGTCTTCCCGGTGACGCTGTTGGTTGCTTGATTCGAGGTATTGAGCGAGAAGAGGTTTCTCGTGGTGCGGTTCTGGCTAAGCCCGGATCGATTTCACCTTCGACCAAGGCAAAAGCCCAGGTTTACGTTTTGACCGCTGATGAGGGTGGACGACACACGCCGTTCTTCCCTGGCTATAAGCCTCAGTTCTACATTCGAACTACCGACGTAACGGGTTCGATCGATCTGGAGGCCGGTGTTGAGATGGTTATGCCAGGTGACAACACCGTCATGGAAATAGAACTCGGTTACCCGGTTGCTCTTGAAGAGAACCTCCGGTTCGCGATCCGTGAAGGTGGTCGAACAGTGGGCTCGGGCGTAATTATTGAGGTTCTGGACTAGTTCTTAGAAACTTACTACCAGCGCTTGTTCGTTAGCGCCGGGCTGATCTTCGTACTTTGGGCATAGATCACGGGGGATTTCTCCGAAGCCCCGGTGCAGGTGAGCGGGCGTTGGCGCGACTTTCTGGGGTCGTTAAATTCCAGAAGAAAACGGGTATTGTCCCAAATACTGGTTGAGTGGTACTTGTTTACGGGTGTTATGCAACCAGCAGGATCAACAGAGCATATTTATGGCAAAGAAGAGTGCAGTCCGCACGATAGTTGATATGAATTGCACCGAGTGCAAGGCGTACACCTACAACACCGAAAAGAACAGGCGGAACACGCCTGATCGTGTTGAGCTGAAGAAGTTCTGCCCAGTGGATCGAAAAGTTACGCTATTTCGCGAGAAAAGGTAAGGACCCGAGTTGGCACGAACACCAGCACGAAGTTCATCTGGACCGGGAGTTTCAGGATCTGCAGGATTTTCGATCTTCAGGTTCTTTATAGAGGTTTTTTCAGAACTCAGGAAAGTTTCTTGGCCCACACGGCAGGAGGCTACGCGTCTTACTGTGATGGTGATTGTGCTATCGGCTTCGATCGGGCTGTTTCTTGGGTTGATCGACATGCTGTTTGCTCGAATACTGGCCTTATTTTCAGGAACCTAGTCATGACTTCTTATAGCGACATAGCCGGCAGCACTTCAGCTCGCTGGTACATTGTTCACACGTACTCGGGGCAGGAAGACCGTGTCCAGAAGAATCTGGAGCAGCGGGTATCGACGATGGACGTTAAGGACAAGATCTAGAACGTCGTCGTCCACACCGAGGAAGAGGTGGAGATCAAAGAGGGCGAGCGCAAGACGGTTCAGAAGAAGATGTACGCGGGCTACCTTATAGTACAGATGATCATGGATGAGGAGTCGTGGTACGTGGTTCGGAACACCCCTGGGGTGACCGGATTTATTTCCGCTGAGGACGAGCTCGAGAAGCGCCCGAAGCCGGTTCCGCTGGAAGATATGGAAGTGGATCGAATTATGAGTCGCATGACTTCGGATGCCCCGCGAGTGCGCGTTGGCTTCGAGATTGGCGAGTCGGTTCGAATCAAGGACGGTCCATTCGCCGATTTCATGGGCACTGTTGATGAGGTGCTTGAGGATCGCGGCAAGGTTCGTGTGCGTGTTTCGTTCTTCGGGCGTGAGACGCCGGTTGAACTCGACTTCCTGCAGATAGAGAAGTCTTAATTATTTTGTAATTGAATCCTGGGTCTTGTCGGCGCGGGATTAGAAACGAAGGAACGCTGAGTTGGCTAAAAAAGTCACTACCGTAATCAAGTTGCAACTGTCCGCTGGTGGTGCCACTCCGGCCCCGCCGGTTGGTCCTGCGCTTGGTCAGCACGGTGTGAACATAATGCAGTTCGTTAAGGAATACAACGAACGTTCTGCTTCCATGGTCGGGAACATTGTTCCGGTGGAACTGACGGTTTACGCAGATCGATCGTTTTCGATCGAGCTGAAGACCCCACCTGCTTCCGACATGATCAAGAAGGCTGCTGGTATTGCTGGTGGCGCGGGGTCGGTTGGCATCGAGGTGGCAGGTCAGATCAAGCGAGGCAAGATTCGTGAGATTGCCGAGACGAAGATGCCTGACCTCAACACGAAAGATGTTGAGGCTGCGATGAAAATTATTGAAGGTAGCGCCCGAAGCATGGGCGTGGAAGTTGTCGACTAGTTCGTTTTTGAGTTGGTGGTATTACTTTTTATTAGTCGGCCCGGGCGCTCGGACCCCGCATAGTTAGCAAGGGGGAGCCAGGATAACCGACAGGAGATTGTGAACAATGGCGAAACACGGAAAACGATATAACGCTGCGGCAGAGGCGGCAGGACTGGGGGATCACGCTCCTGATTCCGCAGTTGCTCTCGCCAAGGAGTTTTCCAAGGTGAAGTTCAACGAGGCGATTGAGCTTCACGTTGCGACGAGCGCGGATCCTCGACATTCGGATCAACAAATTCGAGAGGTAGCTGAACTTCCGCACGGTACAGGCAAGAATGTGCGGGTGTTCGTGTTCGCTCAGGGCGATGCGGCTCGCGCTGCTACGGATGCCGGTGCTGAGTTTGTCGCGGATGACGAGTTGATCAAGAAGATCGAGGGTGGTTGGAGCGAGTTTGATGTCGCTATCGCTACTCCTGACCAGATGGGCAAGATTGGGCGCCTTGGGCGCTATTTGGGTAGAAAGGGTCTGATGCCGAATCCTCGCACGGGTACGGTCGTTCAGCCTGATCGGATGAGTCAGGCTGTCGAGAGTGTTAAGAAGGGTCGAGCAGAGATTCGCTTGGATCGTGGTGCGAACATTCACGTTCGTATTGGGACGGTTGGATTCGAGGACACCCAGATTCTGGATAATCTTTCTTCTGTGTATTCCACTATCCTTCGGGCGAAGCCGGAGGGTGTGAAGGGTGCGCTTGTGAAGAAGGTGACTCTATGTACGACGATGGGTCCGAGTTTCCATCTGGATCAGGCAGAGCTCCAGAAGCTGACCCAGAGTGGCTAGGTGAGGCTGGCACTATTGATCCTGAAAATGATTCAGGATGGCATTGCGCGGATGTTGGTCGGTGTGTGTAGAAATTGTTAGCAATTCTTTGTCGAGGCGAGTTAGAATAAGTTCGTACAGTTGAATACTGTGACCGCAGACAGTTGGTCCCGTTAGTTTTTACAGAATGTTTCGGGGTAATGCTTCAGGCGCCATCCGAGGTTAGATCCTGCAGATATCGCGTTATGGCGATTGCATTTTTGCCCCGGACAATGGTTCCGGGGTTTTTTATTGGCCATATTGGTTCACCTTCTGAGTGCGGTGCAGACAGGAGGTTGAATGCCAACTGATAAAGGTAGAGCGGCGGGTGCGGAGATGAAGGACATCTTCGAATCTTCGCCGCTTGTGATTGCTGCCGAGTACAGGGGTGTTGATGTTTCCGGGATGACCGGTTTGCGTGAGGAACTGCGAAGTAGCGGTGCGCGATTCAAAATTGTTAAGAACACCTTCGCGCGTCTTGCTGCGGATGAAGCCGGCAAACCGGATCTCAAAGAGATCATAACTGGCCCGATTGGGTTTGTGGTTACCGATGGCGATCCGGCTGCTGCTGCGAAGGCTTTTGTGAATTATGCCAAGTCGAATGATCTTTCGATCAACATTATTGGCGGAATGCTCGATGCAGACGTGCTGAACGCTGATCGAGTGAATGCACTTGCGAAGCTTCCTACCAAGGACGAGCTTATTGCGAAGATGCTTGGTTCAATGAACCGTCCTATTACGGGACTGGTGATGGTTATGAGTGGCCCGGTTCGGGCTCTGGCTACTGTGATTCAGCGGCACGTGGATAATCAGCAGAGCGACGAGGCCGCTTAGTTGGTGTGGTGGGTGCGAAATATTAGTTGATGAGTATTTCTCCTAGCATCTAGGAGATAAAAATTGGAGAGACCAGAAATGGCCATTAGTAAAGAAGATCTGATCGAAGAGATCAAAGGTATGTCAGTTCTCGACCTCGCAGACGTTGTTAAGGCGCTTGAGGAAGAGTTCGGTGTAAGCGCTGCTGCTCCTGTTGCAGTTGCGGCTGCACCTGGTGCCGGTGGCGGTGCCGAAGAAGCTGCTGAAGAGAAGGACGAATTTGACGTTGTTCTCAAGGGCATTGGAGAGAAGAAGATTGCTGTCATTAAGGCTGTGCGTGAGTTGACTCCGCTGGGTCTTAAGGAAGCCAAGGACCTTGTTGAAGCAGCCCCTAAGGCGGTTCTTGAGGGTGTTTCCAAAGATGATGCAGAGACTGCAAAAGCGAAGCTCGAAGAAGCCGGTGCAGCTGTCGACGTTACGTAAGTTCGTTAGTCCTGCTCTTGACAGAGTCATTCGGCTTCGCGTCGCAATCTATCCTCCTTATAATCATGCCTTCGGCCTTTGGATCTTAAGGACAGGGGAGTGGCGTGCCACATTCATAATTGAGTTAGATATGAAAAGCCCTGGGCAGTTATGCTCGGGGCTTTTATTTTTCGCGCGCGACTTTTTCGCCGGCGGGAGTGGTGGTGACCGAGTCGGCATGGTTCAGCCGGTGATTAGGCAGGTGTGTTGTGGGCGTGGGGCACAGATTCGGAATAGACGGCTCTCCCACCCAGAAGTGTGATGCTGTCGAATCAATCACGGCAATCCGACCTCTCAAAGAATGTGCCATCGGCACCTTAGAAGAGGTTGTGAGATTGTCCGCCGTCGACGTTTAAGCATGCTCCGGTGATGAGGTCGGCCTGTTGCGAAGCGAGGAATGCGACGGTTGCGCCGATTGGTTCTGGCCAGCCGAACTTACCCATGGGAAGGTTGCGGTCGATAAATTCGGCAACAACTTCTGGGGTGTTGTTGTTGATGAACTTCTCCCAGGTGCCGTCGGTGTGGAGAATTGAGCCTGGAGCGATGGAGTTAATGGTTACACCGTCTTTTGCGACTGTCATACCAGTGTGCTTGGATGCGGCGATCATTGCTGCTTTGGCCGCCATATAAGGGGCGGTGCCACCGTATTCCCGCCCGAAAATGGAGGCGATGTTAATAACTCGGCCCCATCCGCGCGCCTGCATTCCTGGAACGACGTGTTTCATTAGGGCAACAGCTGACCAGAGGTTGGCGTCCATAACCATGTGGAAATCGGCGAGTGATGAGTTAACGAGGTCTGAGGTTCCGAGACTTCCACCGACGTTGTTCACCAGAATATCGATGGGGCCGAGATCGGCCTCGACTTTGGACGCCAATTCGGTTGTTCCGCTCTCGTCAGAGAGGTCGGCAACGTATGCCCCAACGTTTACCCCTGAATTTTTTAGCTCTCCGGCCGTTTGATTAAGTCGATCCTGGCCTCTTGCGCAAATTGCGACGCTTACACCTTCCAATGCGAGTGCCAGTGCCGATTGTCGCCCCAAACCGCGGCTTCCACCGGTGACGAGAGCAACTTTGCCCTTTATCCCTAGATCCATGATGAACTTCTACTCCCTTAGAGTGAAACTGTGATTGATGGTATTTGATTTGCGTGGGTGTCGATTTTATATCCGACAATATTTTTATCCGTTATTAGATTATTTGTAATGCTCTCGTAACGGTGAGGTGGTAGATTGAATGTCGTACCGAATCATCCAAAATATCATCTAAGATTGCGATGAACGTTCGCCAAACAATGAGTTTCCAGCGCTGAAATCATCTTGACTGGCGTTTTTACCGTGGTGTATCTTGACGGGTGCCGTTAGGGGTCCCAACGGTCATTAGCGTCGTGCCTAGTTTGCAACACGCATTTTAGTAGTACGTCGAACTTGGATTTCATACCCGAGCGCGAGCGCGCGGTCGGTCGAAAAATTAAACAGTAATTCGCTCGCGAGTCATCTTGCGAGAAGGTAAAAAAAGTATCTTGCACAAAGAAACTTTCAGGAGGATGCCGATGCTAGGCTCTGCGATTCTGAAGCGTTGGTTAGTTTCTCTCGCTTTGGTGGGCTTGGTTTCCCTATTTATGGCCTCGTTTGCGCCAGAGTGGGTTAGTCCGGCATCAGCGGGAACTACTACTACCGCGCCGGCTGGACAAATACTGTCAGATCTTAATTTGGCGGGCGTCAATTCGTTGAATCTCCAGGCTGGTCAGGTCGTGGCCCTTTCGGTAGACCCGGTAGACGACACCGGCGCGGTTGATCAGAACATGCCAAATGTTACCTACGTGTGGAGCGCTGGTAGCTGTGGCTCGTTGAGCAGCACTTCGATCCAGTCTCCTGTTTTCACTGCTGGTTCGAGTTCCTGCTCAGGCCAGGTCGGTGTGCACGCAAAACAGAACTCAGGCTCGCAGGTTCCCGCATCAGATCTAATTATTTCGATTTCGGTTGTTGCTCCCTCAGCTCCTGCTGCGGCAACTCCGGTTCCGGTTGACCCGACAACAATTCCGGTGATCGTTCCTGATGGCCTTTCGGCTGACGACGTTTCGGTAATTCTTCCTTCTACTGGTGGTGCGTTTAGCGTTCCACAGGCAGAAGGAGACACGGCTGCTCCGATTGCGATTAGCATCCCAGGCGGTGCGATCGACTCTGGTACGGCCTCTGCTGTGAGCATCGTGGTTGTGTCATCGGATGATGTTCCTGTACCGCCGGCCTCTGCGACTGAGGGTTTGACTTCAAACACATTCAAGTTCGGTAGCACAATTATCGACATTCAGTGGTACGACGACAGTGGTTCCGCACTGAGTTCATTCAGCCTGAACAGACCCGCAGAGATTTGTGTACCGTTTGTCCAGTCCGATGTTGATGGAGCTGTTGGTGGTCCTGACGGACTTTCGATTTGGCGCTACAACGGAACTCAGTGGGTCGAGTTGAACAGTTCAGTGAACATAAGTGACGGTACGGTGTGTGCAAACACTTCGAGCTTCTCATCGTTCGCTCTCGGACTGGCGGTTGCCGTTGATGCGGTTCCGGTTTCGGTTGAACCTGTCAGATTGCCGGTGACGGGTGATCACACTCCTGGTGTGAGCAGCTTGATTCTTGCCATGCTGGCTGGTTTCGGTCTGATTGGTATCGGTGTATTCACCGCACGCCGTGCACGACGAGCGCGACAGAACGTCTAGTAGTTCCGTCGCATTAAAACGTAAATAAGAAAAGGGACCCGCTTGTCGGGTCCCTTTTCTTATTGGTTGGTTATCTGATCTACTTTATCGCACAGGAAGATCAGATTCTCTATTAGGTCAGAAAGTAAGGACACGAAGGAAACTGTTCAGTCCGGACTCATACAGTGGGCGTCGTTATCAGTTGCTGATAATGGCTGCGTTGTTTGCTATTTCGTTCGCACTTTACGCGGGGACGATGTCGCGGGATATAACGTGGCTTAACACGGGCCAAGATGGCGGTGATTTCGTTAGCGCGTCTCGCTCGTTCGGCGTACCACATCCGACTGGCTACCCGACCTATGTGCTGCTACTACGGGTATTTAGTGATGTTGTAGCGGTAGGGAGTTATGCGTTTCGGGCCAATCTGTTTTCTGTTATTACAGGCGCATTCACTGTACCACTGATCTACGTAGCAGCTTCCAGGCTAATTCAAACAGTTAGTGATCATGAAGTGGGTGGCGTTGGCTCTGTGCGGGCGTCAGCGGTGGTTGCTGCCCTTGCGTTCGGGGCGTCTCGGCTATTTTGGACGCAGAACACTATTACCGAGGTTTATTCGCTGAATGCTCTGTTCGGGGCAATATTGCTGGTTTTGACTCTTGGAGTGATTCAGGAAGTTCGTTCAGGCGGGACTGCGATACGAAACCGGGTGCTGCTGGCTTTGTTGCTTGGCATAGGTCTGGGTAACCACACGACTCTGGGATTGGCTGCGACACCGTTCGGTATATGGGTGTTGTGGTCTGTGTGGCAGCGGGAGCGGTGGCGTGGCGTTCTGGACTGGCGTCCGGCGGTGGCTTTGGTGGTTGGGCTTTCGATATATGTGTACGCGCCGATTGCTGCATCCGCGGGTCCAATTATCAACTGGGGGAGCCCGAATTCGCTTGAGGGTTTCCGGTGGATGGCATCGGCGACACTTTACCAGCCTTATGCGTTTGGGATCGAGAGCGAGTTCATATCGAACCGGATATCGAAAACTGCGGAGTTGTTGTTCACCCAGTACACGATTGTGGGTACCGTAATTGGAATAGCTGGTTTGACGACCATGTGGACGTATAGTCGTGGGTTTGTGTACGCCTCGGTTTCTTCGGTAGTGGCAGTTGCGCTTTATTCGGTCGCCTATTCCACCGCGGATAGTTTTATTTACTTGATTTTGGTCTTTATGGTGTTTGCGCTGTGGCTCGGTGTTGGAATTGCGTTACTCGGGACCCAGATCAGGAGGTTGGCTGCAAGGGCGGCGCGGTTTTCGAGGTATCAGATGCCGGTTCACATAGCCGTGCTGGTGGCGGTTTCCCTGATGATTCCTATCTGGTCCGTGGCCACGGGATGGGATGAGATAAATATTTCCAATCAGAGGGAGCCTGCTGAGTTTGCAGAGAGATCGATCGCTGTGGCAACTGGTGGTGTTCTGTTGGTGGAAGAGCCCGAGCTATTTGCGTTCGTTTATCAGGCTCAGGTTGCTGATCCTGGTTTAGATGTGATGGTGGTTGGTCCTGTGATGCTTCAGTTTGACTGGTACTGGGAATCGTTGGTCAAGTACTACGGCGATCGGATGCCGGTAGAGAAGCCTTTTGGGTTCGTAGATCGATTAGGTGCCGTTGTTGCTCAGAATCTCGGGCTGGTGCCGATATACGCGGTGACTGACGATCGCTACTACTACGACCAGTTCAATATGGTTCCTGTCGGCGATCTGTTCATGATCGAATTCTGAGTGGAGGTCAAGGTATGCCGTTGATTACGCAGGTAACTGCGATTCCCGTAGTTGGACTTCCGGAGATCGTTTCGGGTGACGATGTTGGCGCGCTCATTCTGGGTCGGTGTGAGGCAAACGGAACCCCTCTTGTTGCAGACGATCTTGTTGTTGTTTCTCAGAAGATCGTGTCTAAGGCTGAGGGGGCGGTTCAGCTTGTTTCAGAGCAGGTGCCGACTTCTGACGCCTGCGAGTTAGCAGAAATAGTTGGCAAGGATTCGCGGTTGGTTCAGATTGTCCTGGATCAATCGGTTCGTGTGGTGAGGGCTGTACCTGGTGTGTTGATTGTTGAAACCCGCCATGGATTTATATGCGCCAATGCTGGTGTGGATCATTCGAATATCGACGGTGAGGATCTGGTAACCACGCTTCCAGAGGATTCTGATTCCTCGGCTCGAGCTATTCGGGACACGCTTGTTGAATCGACGGGTTTGAGTCTGGGTGTGTTGGTAACCGACACGTTTAACCGTGCTTGGCGCGAGGGGTCGATCAACGTTGCTATTGGCATTGCCGGTTTCGATCCGCTGCGTGATTTACGTGGGACTATCGACGATTTCGACAGAGAGATGCTGACCAGTACGATATCTCTCGCCGATGAGGTGGCATCGGCAGCGCAACTGGTTACTGGTGAAAGCGGGCGAATTCCTACCGCGATAGTACGCGGAGTCGAATGGGAATCGGGCGAATTCCCAAGCAGTCGAATGCTTCGGCCTGCTGAGAGAGATCTCTTCAGGTAGCGGTTGACTACCTGCTGGCTGAATTACTTGTCGGTATCGGGAGTGGCGGCATCTGCTGCTGGTTCCGCTTTGTCTTTAGATGCATCTTTGGCTCCTGCTTTTGGCGCAGGTGACTTGTTGCCGTACCATGACGAGTACTCGAACGAGTTGCGAAATTCTTTCTTTTCTCCACAGACCTTGCAGTGACCTTCACTGACAGCTCCGTTGGGTGGTTCGATTACCCAGTGGTGTACGCAACCGTTGTCGGAAACTTCAGCTGTGGGCTCTTCCGCTGTCGTTACCTTTTTCTTAGCTGATGACGATAGGCTCATGTAGGTGCTGGCTCCACGCTTTCGATTCAGCTATGAGTGGCAACATGCCAACTCTAAGTAACTAATCGACTTCCTCGTAATTTTAACCCATAATTTCAAACATTGCGGATTTCATTAGACGGTATTTGGATATTCTTGAACGCGATGGTCAGGTAGATCATTCTGAGGTTCACAAGCCAACTGGCCGTCCCCAATACTCATTTCATCTGACAAAAAGGACCAAGACTCTTTTACCAAGGACTAGAGCCGACTCTTGAACGAGCTGGTTTCGGGTATCAAGAGTATTTCGGCGGGTGAGCTTGGTGCCCAAATACTGAGGGAGCCGCTTGCTCGAGTTGGAGAGCGCAGAGCGGTCGAGTACGCCCAGAACCGACGGTCCGTAGAAGTGGCAAAGCAGCATTTGAGGACGGTGGAGTGGATACGACCCGGTATTAGAGACCGATGAAGACGGTTTGGAGATACGGTTAACCAACTGTCCGTACTGCAGAGCATCTAGCATCTATCGATGATGAGATTACCTGCACGGCTGACCGATCAATGATCAAGCATTTGCTCGGCGATAAAGTTCAGCACAGCGTTGCGATCTCGCGTGAAACGAATCAACGTGTTTATATGCTGAGCACCGACCAGATCGTTAATGTTGACAGTCTCGCGGCGGGGGATTAGCCTCATCTGATCAACTGAATATGTGTGGTTCCTTGGTGTTCTGGGTGTTCGACAATTCGAGCGTTTGGGACGAAAAGGGAAAGCGGTGAGAATCCGCTGCGGTAGCGCCACTGTAACCGGGAAGACGATTCATATAGCCAATTCAGGCGGTCACTGTCGAAAAGACGGGAAGGCGTGAGTCAGTCGCAGTGCCGAAGTAGTTCAATACTTTTCGGCGATGATCCGGGAGCCAGGAGACCTGCCGAGGGACATCTGAGTGACTGCTCCCCGCCTAGGGTGTGGCCTCACGGTGAAATGCCCTACCTCTCGATAGAAAAATGGTGTTGCCATCCGTGAACCCTTGACGAAGCAGTCGGGGTTTTTTTATTGGTGAGAGAGATTGCTGACCGACATAGTGTGCAGCGGCCTGAGACGGGTGCATCTATTTTGAAGCATCTGTACCTAGGTGCCCCCTTACTGACCGCTGTAACGGTG
>CAYTAO010000053.1:0-5117 GCA_964435915.1 uncultured Dehalococcoidales bacterium | reverse complement strand
ACGGTGTTGATGGCCATCGTGGCTGCTTCGGTTGGACCATTTACGATTCCGTTCGGTCACACGGTCACTACATTGCTGGATCTGGTTGGTGTCGGCGATTCGACTGCGCAGCCGACGGAGCAATCGATTATCCAGAGCATTCGACTCCCGCGTATTTTTCTTGCTTTCTTTGTAGGTGCGGCGCTCGGGATTTCGGGCGGCATCATGCAGGGATTGTTCCGTAACTCGATGGCAGATCCCGGGATTATCGGTGTGTCGAGTGGTGGTGCCATGGGTGCTGTCGTTGCGATCGCGTCGGGGGCTGCTGCTGTTTCGACACTGTTCCTCCCATTGTTTGCGTTTATTGGTTCTGCTGTTGCCATGACGGTGGTTTTTCTTATCGCGTCGGTGGGTGGTCGGTTTTCGATGGCAACTCTTCTTCTTGGCGGGATCGCTGTGAGTTCGTTTCTTGGCGCTGTGACCACGGCAACGATCATTCTGACTGACGATTTGAACGTGCAACGTCAGATTATTTTCTGGATTGCTGGCGGGGTCGATACGGCTCGGTGGGAGTCGGTGCAGATTGCAGTGCCGATCATTACTGCAGGAACGTTGATTTCGGTGTTCGTGGCGCGTGACTTGAACTTGTTGTTGTTGAGTGAGGATGAGGCGCGTGCTCTGGGGGTGCGGGCGACGTTGGTTCGAAACACGTTGCTTGTGTCGGCTTCGCTCATCACGGGTGCGGCTGTGGCGTTTTCAGGGATTATCGCTTTTGTGGGGCTTGTGGTTCCGCACGTGGTTCGGCTGGTTGTAGGGGCTGATCATAGGGTGTTGTTGCCGCTGAGTGGTCTCGGCGGTGGCCTGTTCTTACTTGTTGCCGATACGGTGGCGCGCGTTGTTCTGTCTCCGGCTGAGTTACGGGTTGGAATTCTCACGGCGATAATCGGCGCGCCGTTCTTTATCTATTTGCTTGTGAAGTCGAAGGCGAGGTCGCGAGGGGACTTTTTCTGAGAATTTGGGAGGTGTTGGCCAGATTGCGGAGGTGAGGCTTAGGGGTGTTTGTATGGCAAGGATGACGTTGCTCTGAATCGTGATGATCATGGTGTGTTGGTGGCTGATTGCCACCCTTTCGACTTCGCTCATGGCAGACTCCGTCCCTCCTCGCAATGACAGATGTCGACGGTTGACAACGGGTTTGAGTTTTTTAGAGGTATGAAGATGATTCTGTTTTGGATGCGTGGAGTTGGTGTGAGAAGCGTCGTGGTGTTGGTTGTGATGTTGATGAGTGTGTTGGTTTTGGCGTGCGGTGGTGGTGATGTAGAGGCTGGGCCGACGAAGGTGATTTTGGGGCCCACGGAGGTGGTTGTTCCAACGTCCGTTCCTACTGAAATCCCTGCACCGACTGCTACCGTTCTGGCTCCGACTGCAACCCTGATTCAAGGGGTGTTCGATGTGGACCGGTTCGCGGATGTACCTGGCATCGTTGATCCATCGAATTTCGAATGGCCGCGAAGTATCGAGACTTCCGAGGGTGTGATCACGCTGGACTCACCTCCCGAGCGAATTCACTCGTTGTCTTTGGGGCACTCGGAGATTCTTGCCGCTCTGATTGACTTTGATCGGTTGACGGCGGTTTATAGCTTTTTTGTGGACGAAGAGCAGTCGAACATCGCTGCGCTTTCAGCAGAAGCGACAATGATCGGGTTCGCCCCGGAGGAGGTTGTGGCGCTTGAGCCTGAGGTGATTATTGCCTCGCGCTTTACGAACGCCGATACCGTGGCGTTGATGACTGGTGCGAATATTCCGGTTGCTCGTACGAGTCTCGAGAATTCAGCACTCGGAAATGTTCCGAACATCCTTTTGATCGGCTACATGATTGGGGCCGAGGCCAAGGCTATCGAACTGACAGATGAGATTATGGCGCGAATGAGAGTGGTTGTAGATGGTCTACCCGATGGCGAGAAGCCGCGAGTGCTTTCTGTTTCGAAGTGGACCTCGGCGTTCGCGGCCGGCTCAGACACGACGGAAGGTGGAATCATCGAGCAGGCTGGTGGGATCAACGCTGCCGCCGATTCTGGTATCGAGGGGCATCAGCAGGTGAGTATCGAGTCGATTGCTGCGATCAATCCTGATGTGATTATCGTTCCGCAACCGCTCGAGGGTGCGAACACGTTCATTGAGGAGCTGACTTCGAGTCCGGCACTGGCGGAGGTTCCGGGGGTAAAGAACGGGCAGATTTTTTACGTGTTGCCCAGGTACCACACGACTCTTTCGCACTGGAATGTACGGGGAGTAGAGAATTTGGCGGCATTGTTGTACCCGTCGGCGTTTGAGGGTGTGGTTTTTGAGGAGTTTACGAATTTTGGGGAGTAGTCTCGCGGCGAATTTTTCTAAGATGTTGGATGTTGTTGGTTTAGTTGTGGGGAGAAGGGATTGGTGGTAGGGAGATCCTAAAAATAAATTCAGGATGACAATTAGCGAGTTGGTTGATCAGACTATGGCTTAGGTATTGGGAATGGCGATATGAGTGTTGTTTCGACGGGAAAAATCTAATCGATGAATGCAGATGATGGTTCGACTGGCGTCGGTGCGCGCGTTTTGCAGGTCGATTCGCTTTCGGTGGTGTTTGATGGTGGGCGAGTTGTTGATTCGGTTTCATTAGAAGTGACGCGTGGTGAGGTCGTTGGTTTGGTTGGGGCTAATGGGAGTGGTAAGACGACTCTGGTTCGGACGATAGCCGGGTTGTCGAGGGCTGAGTCGGGTGTGGTGAGGATCGACGGGCGGGTGGCGATTGAGGCTGGCGGCTCGGACGGGGTAGAGATGTCGCAGGGTGATCGTGCTCGCATGCTGGCGTACATGCCGCAGCTCGCTGAGAGTCACCCGTTTACGGCGCTCGAAACGGTTTTGATGGGTCGTTACCCGCATCTGGGTAGATTTGAGCTTGAGGGATCGGGCGATCGTGAACTGGCGTGGCTGATGATGGAACGGACTTCGGTCACGGACTTTGCTAATCGCAAGCTGGACACACTGTCGGGGGGCGAGAGGCAGCGGGTGGTCTTGGCACGGGTGTTGGTGCAGCAGGCGGATGTGCTTTTGATGGACGAGCCGACAGCTTCGTTGGACTTGCGGCACCAGATATTGACGATGGATCTGGTGCGAGAAGATGTGGCAAGTCGGGATGCCGGTGCGGTTGTGATTCTGCACGATCTATCGCTGGCAGCCAGGTTTTGTGATCGGCTGGTGGTATTGAAGGACGGTCATAAGATCGCCGAAGGTACGCCCTGGGATGTTCTGACACCGACCAACCTACGCGTCGGGTTTGGCGTGGAGGGTCTGGTCGAGCCGGATCCAGTTACAGGCAAGCCCCACGTGTTGTTGCTAGGAGCCGAAAGTTCGACTCAAGAGAATCTTGTTGGGTCGGGTAGAACCGTTCATTTGATATGCGGTGCGGGGAGCGGTCGTGAACTGATGCACCAGTTGCGGGTTGCCGGGTACACGGTCACTGCTGGCGTGCTTGGTACGGGGGACTCGGATCGAGAGGCTGCTGAGCGGTTGGGACTGGAGTACGTGAGCGCGCCGCCGTTTGCGAGCATTTCTGATGAACAGCACGAGGCTCACCTGGCGCTGGTACGGGCGGCGGATCACGTTTTGCTGTTGCCGATGGCGGTTGGGATGAACAATGTGCGCAACGTGGTCGCGGCCACGGGTGCGTTGAATCTGATTGTGATAGAGCCGTCGGTTCGAGAGGGCGCCGATTCGGATGGTGGCATGGGTGTTGCGGATTTTACTGGCGGTATTGCCGCGAATTTACGACGGGGATTGATCGAGAAGTTCGGGGAGATTCCAGAGTCGACTCTGCTTTTCGAGCTTGCGCGTGGCGTTTAACTTTGGTGTCGTCGGAGGCTTAGTCTCCTCTTATGAGTTTTGTGGCTTGTGAGTCGGTGTTGTGTGGTTGTTCCGATTGTTTGTTGATTGCTATGTCGCTCGTTCCTCGCTCATCACAATGACAGGACAGTTAGTTGCTTGTTGATGTTAAGTGGGCGGTGTGGTTGAGGGCTACGAGGCGGTTGGTGATTTTGGGGTTGGGGTTGATATCTACAACTGTGACTGAGCAGTTATCGATGACGAAAGCGTTCATTGCCTGGTCCGGCAGATCCAGTAGAGCGACGAGCAGTCCTTTCATCGCACCGCCGTGGCCGATCAGTACAACATCTCCGCCTTGATCGGCGATTTTTGATTCGGCAATCCAATGATTGGCCCGGATCGGGAGATTTGATCGTAGTTCGCCACCGGGTGGATCCAGTTCGTCTGCGCTCCCGTTCATATCAGCGGAGTATTGCGCTTCTATGTCGGCGGTAAGCATTCCTTCCCACTTTCCATAGTCGATTTCTAGTAGATGTTCGGAAGTGGTGAATGGCAGG
Organism: uncultured Dehalococcoidales bacterium; assembly: GCA_964435915.1. Taxonomy (GTDB): domain Bacteria; phylum Chloroflexota; class Dehalococcoidia; order Lucifugimonadales; family Lucifugimonadaceae; genus Lucifugimonas. The sequence continues at coordinate 717 of CAYTAO010000053.1, read as the reverse complement.
TTGAACAGGGCGGCGGTGTTGGAGCATCGCTGGAGCGGGGATGACCACACCCTCGCGATTTCATAGTTGGCTTTTACATGGTCGGCTGCTAGTTTCGCCTGTGCTGCGCCTTTTTCGTTCAGGGGTTGGTCGTTGCGACCCTGTTTGCGTTTTTCAACGTTCCACTCGGTTTCACCGTGTCGGATAAGGATCAGTCTGGTCATGCGGCCTCCAATTATTGATAGTTGTTAAACGGATACCAAGCATATATTGGACAATCGCCCTATGGAACCGGCTGAATTTATTTTGCGACCTGATAGTACGGTTGCGGCCTCTCTGTACGGAACAACTCAACCGGGAATAATGAATCCCCGCGAGATATCGGTGTTCGTGAAAGACCGCCCTTTAACCGCTACTCAAAAAAGTTCAGTCGACCAGTAAATCTGTGATTTGGAAAGTGTCGTACTTCAGGATATTGAAGAATCTTCACAATCCGTTGAAATAACACGAATAGCATGTATTAACTCCAGTAGAGGGATGTACTTGCTCCGCGAAGTGGTAGCGTTATTTGCGATTTATGTTTATGCGTTCGTGCCTGAATGCATGTTTGTGATGGAGATTCTTGTATGGACACCGGACAAAGTAATTCAGCCCCGATTATTTCAGCCACGGGCGTACTGAAGACCTATCGGTCACGGGACGTAGTAGTCGAAGCTCTAAACAACGTTTCTTTTGCAG
>CAYTAO010000052.1:14955-16882 GCA_964435915.1 uncultured Dehalococcoidales bacterium | reverse complement strand
GCGGACTATTTTGTATCTAATCGTTCTCTAAGACGGAGGGTAGAATAAGCAGAAATTATTAAGGGCTTACCGGATATTGATTACGTGTAACGTTTGCGTGTAATCGAACTACGATAAACAAAACATGATCCTCGGTGCCGTATGAAAACTAAGCAACAAGTCGTAGTAATTGGTCTGGGTCGATTCGGCGGTAACGTTGCCAGAACTTTGTACCAGCTCGGTCACGACGTAATGGCGATAGATATCGACGAAGAGCGCGTTCAGACCCTCATGGGAGAGGTGACGTACCCGGTCGCCGGTGACGCCACTCAAGAAGCGGTTCTGCGTGAGCTCGGAGTACACAACTTCGACATCGGAATCGTGGGCATCGGTGCAAACATTGAAGCCAGCATCATGGTGAGCGTTTTATTCCAGACGATGAACCTGCCGTACATCGTGGCACGTGCTCACAGCGCCCTTCACGGCAATACGCTGCGCAGGCTCGGTTGCCACAGGGTTGTTCACGCCGAGGAAGAAATGGGCAGCAGGCTGGCCCACAGTCTATTCAACCCCGATGTTGAGGAGTACATGGAACTTGCAGAGGCATTTGGAGTAAGCAGGATCCTCGTGCCCGATCAGTTCACGAACATGACTCTTGATGAGGCTGGATTTGCCAGTGCTCGCGATAAATATGGAATTGTAATCGTCGCTCTAAAACGCGGCAACGACATCACGCTCAGCCCCGACTCAGAAGAGCGCCTTCGTGCAGGAGATGTACTTGTGGTTGCGGGACGAGACGAGTTCGTCAGCCGTATCACCAACTAGCCGTAACACGTACTAACTGCCTGCGTGCAGAATGTGCAAATCAAGCCATAAAGGTACGTAACATCTAATGCCTTTCAATCGAGTGCTAGCAGTCGTCACAGACGACCCTTCTGATATCAACACCGTCTCACGGGCAGCCGATATCGTCCGAGACGATCACGGCCGTCTATACGTCATCTATGAGATCAAAGTAGAGCGATCGCTACCGCTCGATGCCGAAATTGAAGACCAGATAGCCCGTGGTGAGCAGGTATTGCACCGCTCGGAGCGGTTGGCACGCCTACCTCGTAGCGATATCGATTCTCAACTGCTTCAGGCAAGATATCTGGGTCCGGCCGTGGTCCACGAAGCGATTGTTAGAGATGCAGACGCCATCGTTATCGGAACCTCTTATCCAACGAATTACGGCTCTTTTTCACTCGGAAACGATATTCCATACGTACTCGAACACGCTCCATGTGATGTAATTTTGTGGCGGGAACACAGTAGTACGGCAAAACCAGTTGCCCGAACTACTCGAGATGGTCGGGCTTAGTCATTTGAACTCTGTTGTGTCAGATACACCAGTCGACTCAGGATTCGTACCTGAATGAACATAATAATCGTAGGAGCCGGGCATCTTGGCTCCTCACTCGCCCGAAAGCTAAGTGATCTCGGGCACCGGATCACCGTTATCGAGAAGAATCCCAAGTCAATCTCGCTGCTACCTCGCGGGCGGGTCGATTCTGGAGTGGTGACCGTGATTCATCGCGACGGTTCTACCGGTGCGGCAATGATCGAAGCTGACATAGCGAATGCGGATGTGTTTATCGCAGCGACAGGCAAGGACTCACTGAATGGTCTTGCAGCACAACGGGCGAAGACCATCTTCCAAGTCGAAGAGGTGATGACTGCAGTGAAAGACGAGGGTTCGAGAACACTTTACGATTCACTTGGAATCACCGTGATCAACAAGGCATCCCTGGCGGGTGACCAACTCGTAAATCTACTCATTGAGGAAAAGTAGAGGACATTTGTATCTCGTAATCGTCGGCGGAGGAAAAATCGGAGCACCACTTGCATCGTCTCTCATCAATGAGGGTCACGAGGTGTTTGTACTCGACCGCGACCCCGACACGGTTAC
>CAYTAO010000052.1:11056-14945 GCA_964435915.1 uncultured Dehalococcoidales bacterium | reverse complement strand
CGACTCGGTTACATCCCTTCAGCGTGAGTTGGGAATGATCGCAACCGTTGGCGAAGCTACGTCTGTTCGGGCTCTCCGGGAGGCTGGGGCATCTCGGGCCGTAGCATTAGTAGCCACTACTGATTCGGATGAAGATAATCTGGCCGCCTGTCAGCTTGCGAGATCGAATTTCGATATTCCTCGAACAATTGCTGTCGCACACTCACCGGAGAACGCTCAGCTTTTCGACGTAGCTGGAGTTGACCTTGTGGTAAGTGCGACTGATCTGGTTCTTTCAAACCTTGCAACTGCACTTCCGGCACACCCATTGATCAGGCTGATGCCGGTTGCCGATCGCTTACAGGAACTCGTTGCGATCAAGCTGCCTGCCGCAGGCACCGTTATCGGTCGTACACTCTCAGAGCTAACATTGCCGTATGGCACCAAGATCATTTTAATGGTCACTGCAGAAGGCCAGTCGAAAGCCCTTGATCCAGAAACCGTGTTTGAGGCCGAAGACCAGATTATCGCCCTGTCGCCAGCAAACTCGACTTCCGAACTGTGGGAACTTCTCACTGAACTGAGGTAACCATGCCCAAGACTGTCGCCTATTTAGGTCCCGAAGGAACATATACCGACGAGGCGTGCTATTTCTATGCGCCCGATGAGGAACGAATTCCATTTGCATCTCTAGGGCTTGTGACGAGCGCCCTCGAAGAAGGAAAGGTCGATGAGGCGGTTGTTCCCATAGAGAACTCGCTCGGAGGAACCGTAATAGAAGTCGTTGATTACCTAATCTCTTCTAGAAATGCTCACATTAAGGGCGAGATCCTCCTGCCTATCGACCATTGCCTGATTACACGGCCTGGAGTTAATCTTTCCGATATCAAAGTAGTTAAGTCCAAGCAGGAAGCGCTTACTCAGTGTAGAGAGTTTCTGTCTACCGAACTGAGATTCGCTGAACAGATTCCTACTACAAGTACTGCTTCAGCGGTTACCAACCTGAAAGAGGCTGACGACCGAACAGCTGCAATTGGACCACGTAGGTCGGCTGAATTAGCAAATTTGCCGATACTTATTCAAGGTATTCAGGATCGACAAAACAATGTGACGCGGTTTGCTGTGCTCAGTTCGAATGGGAACACCCCGGCAGATAGCGACAAAACATCGATTGCCTTCGATTTCGACCGGCCTGATGCACCTGGACTTGTGTTCGGGGGGCTTAGTCCTTTTGCATCTCGCGAGATCAATCTGCTGAAAATCGAATCACGTCCTACCGGCAAAGGAATGGGAAATTACATTTTCCTTCTCGATTTCGAAGGCCACATCGACGAACCGCACGTCAAGGAAGCAATTGCAGAGCTGACAAAGCACACGGCGACGTTCAAGGTCTTCGGATCGTACCCAAGGGCCCGAGGGCTCGCCGGTAGGTAGTGGGTTAGCTGCGTTACCCTACTATGGGCTTGTACGCCCGGCGTACACGTAGCATTTAGGGATTACCTCAATGTGTTATAGGTTCTCGTCGTCCAGATCCAGATCACTGAACCCGTCATCGTTTCGCATCAGTGATGCTGCCCGTCTACCCTCGTTTGCTGCGGTCGCCATGCGCTCACGGGTTGCAGAGGTGAGCTCATCGGCCTTGTCACGCCATTCCCGGCTCTGATCCAGTATGAATGCGCGTGTTTCCTCGCCCGATTTTGGGGCCAGAATCATTCCGACGACAAACCCACCTACACCACCCAGTAACAGTCCAAGGAGAAATCCTCCTCCACCGCCATTGTCATTCTCAGCCATTACTTACCTCTGGTGGTCTTCAGTCATCGGTGGTTCTCAAAGTTGACCACCGAACACCCTCTAATCTTGATCGCTGAACGAGTCACTCTTGCTGGATTCTTTGGAACCGAATATTTTTCCGATCCCCAAAAATCCTCCAAGTACGCCGAGTCCCTGCGCGACAGGTTTCAGTACTGATGCGGCTTCTTCTACGGCCTTACGAACGGCTGCGACCCTCCCGAACGTCTCTTCGAATCCCACAGCTACATGTTCCATTCGATCCATGAAACTGTTTACTCGCCGGTACAAACGCAGGGAAAGCACCGAAGCAAACACCAAAACGGCAAATGAACTGATCAGGAAGACGATCAGAACGATGTCTTTTATCTGGGCTATGGTCTCAGCAGATGTCATCTTTAGTTCAGCACAGAAGTTGTTGAATTCACGTTCAAATCAATTTGATCTTGACCGTTCATCAGCAAGGAACTTTGAGATCTCATGAGTTCAGGTTACCAGCGGCAACCACCTGATGCAATAATATAATGCATTTGCTTGATAAGCATTAACTTGATTACCAGCTGAAAAGCGATCCAGGCTGGTATATCCGGCAGTAGCTCATCTCACGCTTATTAGCAATGATAACCGTGATTTTGCTTTCACATCGAGGACAGTTTTCATTTTTATTGCCGTGAACGCTCAGAAAATCACGAATCTTCTTTTGGATCTGGTCGCCGACCCGTTCTCGCAGAACATCAACTGCATCATCAGTCAACGAGTAGATCGACTGATGCAACCACTTTCTCATCATATGAGAGTCTTGTGCCCTTTTTGAACGGGTAGATCATCACGTGGTAGAGGATTGCGTGGGCATGCACGTTCCCAATCTCGGCGACGAGTTTTCCAACCGTGAGCACCCCTTTGCCTCTCCACCGAACGACTTTAGTTCACAATTGAATTCATAGAGAGAAAGGGATTCGTCAATTACGTGGGACCTTGGATTTTCGAATCTCACGATCTCACTGCTCTGGTCGAATGAGATGTAGTAGATTTGTCCCATTATTTTCTGATCAATATACTGGAGTTGCTTACCCGATTTCATTTCCAAGACTAAAACGGTAGACGCCATCATCTGAGTCGCCGGTTCGCACCGCAGCAGCGCAACCGTGAGCATCGGGCTGAATAAGTTCACGATTTACTGAAAGGCCGATCTGCAGCAACTTGCCATGCCGTTCGATCGACTCAACGCGCTTGCCTCGAAGATCGCTCTCGAAGTCGGCGTCCTACATGTTTCGAAGCACCAGTGGTTTACGTTCTCTGGCGGTGACAATTTCATCTTCAATCAGACGCGTCAGAAGAAACTCACTAATTACGAGAAACTCAGGAGCTTCTGGCATTGTTTACTGAACCCACAAAACCGGCGTTGTCTGGCAAACGAGACAGATTTATTCTAGGAAGTCCCGGAGTTTCTTCGAGCGTGTGGGGTGACGAAGCTTTCGGAGCGCTTTGGCTTCGATCTGGCGGATTCGTTCACGGGTAACACCAAACTCACGTCCAACCTCTTCTAGGGTGCGACTACGGCCATCTTCGAGACCGAAACGGAGCTGCAACACCCTACGTTCCCGCTCGCTTATCGAGTCGAGCACGTCGCCTACCTGCTCTTTGAGCAGTTGGTATGAAGCGGCATCCGAAGGCGCCAGCGTGTTGTTGTCCGGGATGAAATCGCCGAGCGAGGAATCCTCTTCCTCACCGATCGGTGTCGCTAGAGAAATAGGCTCCTGAGAGATTTTAAGGATCTCTCTTACACGTTCAACCGGCATCTCCATCTCGTTCCCGATTTCCTCGGGAGTGGGCTCTCTACCATGCTCCTGCACAAGCCGACGACTCACGCGTAACAGCTTGTTGATCGTCTCGACCATGTGCACCGGTATACGAATTGTCCGGGCCTGATCCGCTATTGACCGCGTGATCGCCTGTCGAATCCACCATGTTGCGTATGTGCTGAACTTGTAGCCTTTGCGGTAGTCGAATTTCTCTACGGCTCGGATCAAACCGATATTGCCTTCTTGGATCAGATCGAGAAGCGACATTCCACGACCGATGTACTTCTTGGCTACCGAAACGACCAGGCGAAGGTTGG
>CAYTAO010000052.1:0-11046 GCA_964435915.1 uncultured Dehalococcoidales bacterium | reverse complement strand
GGCTTCTGCCAGATGCCGCTCGGACCTCTCAGCCTGATCTTCTATCCTCGAGAAATGTGCACCTAGAAGGAATTCGTAAACCACCAGTTGTTCTCGATAGGCCTTAGTTCCAGCCTTCTTGACGAGCTGATCAAGGTTGGGATCGTCATCGAGTGCATCGAGCGATTCAGGTGCGACTAGCGCAGAATCAATTGACAGGTCTTTGACCATGTCCTGTGCCTGTTCGAGTTCACAGTTGAACGCATCGGATAGAAACGCTAAAAGCTCCTCGTTATTCGGACCGTCGATCAACTCTCGAAGTTCTGGGATACCCAGCATCGTCCCGAGCGTTACTGATTTCGAGAGTCCTATAAATCGAGCAATAGCTCCAGCGACTTCGTTTTGAGAACCTACGCGACTCAGAAGTTCAAGCGTTGTACTGGCCGCGGTTGGCATGCGACCCGTCTGGGCGGCCATTTCGGCCTGGATATCAGCAAGCCGCTGAAAAACCTCCATGCCCCTTGCAAGGAATCGTTCATCCTGAGCTGTCAGCAGCCCGACGCGTCCAATCTCGCGCAGGTACATGCGAACGGGGTCGTCGGAAATTTCTGAATCTTCAACTGTCGGATTGAAATTCAGTGACGAGAATCCTTCAGACTGCTTGGTCCCCCAGGTTTCGAGTTCAGAAGCGCTCGACATGACAGCAGAAGACCGGAGCACGGCAGGAGCCGCACGATCGCCGGTATCGTCATCCTCGGTTTCACCGCCATCGAGATTGTTGCTGCTGTTCGGCAGCAACAACCCTCCTGTGTTGACCAGATCCTGAACCTGATCTTCGTTGTCGGATAACTGAGTGGATCGTGCCATGCTTATGCCAGTCCTGTCATTACTTTACGAAGATTCTCGTTCGGTAGGAGCGATTGATCCAAAAGCTCCTGTGCTTCCTCACCTTCCAGTTCTTTGAGTTGTTCGGTCTGCAATTCTTTTATGCGCCGGTAGTGCCGTTCTCTCAGGCGCATTACACATTGAGTCACATCTTCAACGTGTATGGCTTGATCCGACGGAGGCAGTTCACTTTCAGCAAGCCGATGTGCTTTTTCCGTCAATTCTTCGCCCAATTCGTGCGAAATCTCGCCGATTTTAGACGAGGATTGCCAAGCCGTAAACAAAGCCCTGATATCTGGCTGATTCAGAAATTCAGGCGGCATGGCTATCGCATGCTCTCGTAAATCTTCTCTTTGCAGTAGTAATGAAAGCAAGTGTTCTTCCAAAGTATCGCTCGAGGAGGAATGGATAACGTCGTTCACCTGTTCCGACGAAATTCGTCTCGCTCCCACAGTCTGCCGCCTATTTCCCACCCCCCTCACCGAAGCACGATGTTGCGAAGTACGTGGCCTGTCGACTATCGACTTGAGTCGCTGGTCGGTAACACCGACCAGCGTGGCAGTTGTTGACCAGTAGCGATCTCGGTCGTAATCGTTCGAGACGTTGTAAATGAGTGGTGCAACGCTGTTCGCAAAGTCGGCGATACCCTGCCCTGATTCCAAGTTATGAAGCTTTGACTTTGCAACAATCAGGTAGTCCAGAAGCGGTTTAGCTTCATTCAGCGACGTTCGCCAACTATCGGGGTCCGATCGAATCGCCTCATCCGGGTCTTTCCCGCCATCGGGACGAGCGACCTTGACAACGAGTCCACGCCGACGTCCAGAACTCAGTTCTTCTGTGACAGACTCGAGCGCTCGCATTGTTGCTGCCTCACCGGCGGCGTCTGAGTCGAGACAGAGCACAACTGTTCCTGTCCCGCCAACAGTTGAATACCTAGCGAGTGCGTCAAGTTGTTCACCGGTGACGGCTGTGCCCATCGATGCCACTACATTCGTAAATCCATTCTCGTGTGCCGCTATCACGTCCATGTAGCCCTCAACGACGATGGCTTCGTTCAGCGACCGTATCGAGTCGCCTGCCCAGTTCAGGCCGTACAGGATCGAAGATTTCTCAAACGCGTCGGTCTGAGGGGTGTTCAAATACTTAGGCTCGGATCCATCGAGAGTACGGGCGCCAAAGCCGATAATTCGATCTCGGGCATCACGTATTTCTATCGTCAAGCGACCTGTGAACATATCTCGCCACGAGCCGTCGTCTTTTCGAGTGATCAGTCCAGCGTCACGGGCGGTTCGAGCCTGAACATTCCTTGTGCGCAAGTGCCCGGACAGGGTTTCCATGCCATCGGGGGCAAGTCCCAATCCACATCGTTTGGCAGTTTCGATATCGATTCCTCGGTCATACAGATATTCAACAGTGCTTTCGCCAACCGGAGCTTTCAATCTAGAAAAGAAATACTCGGCAGCGATATCGTTTGCTTCAATGAGACCCGTGATAGGCTTCTTGCGCGGCTCGTTCTTGCGCTCTTCGACCTTGATTCCAGCGCGGTTCGCAAGATTTTCCAGCGCTTCGGGGAACGACAGGTTCTCCCGCTTCATCATGAATGAGATGACGTCTCCACCCTCGGCACACGAACCAAAACATCGCCAGTTACCCGTTTCGGGGTAAATGACAAAAGATGGTGAGCGCTCAGAGTGGAACGGACAAAGGGCTTTTGGTTGGCGCGACGACGTGTCCAAGTCGACATAATCCGAAATGACTTGAACGATATCTGACCGGCTTTTTACCTGATCTACTAGCGCCATATCTTTGAAATTAAACACATCCTACGAGGATGTGGCTACGAAGTCCGAACGATGGTGTCACACCAAATGGGAAAGTCTTTTCCCACACGGAATCGGATAGGCTAAACTCCTCCGAGATTATACGGACAGAAATCCACCAATAAGGCCTAACCGGGTATTATTTTGGGTGATTTCTAAATACGTCCCTGAAATACCCCGTCACTCAACCCTGGCCTGATCTGTTCAGCCATCATGAGGGCAAAGTTATCAGTCATTCCACATACGAAATCAGCAGCAGCACGATCGGTTGAATCTGATAGATAACGTATCCAATTGGGGATCAGATCGGGGTTCCGGTTGAAGTGGTCTAAAAGCACTCCTACGATGGCTGCCGCCTTACGACCTTCGATCGACGAACTGATTGGGTGATAGAACCTTTCGAACATGAAAACCCTGAGATCGGTCACGATCTTTCCAAGCTCGGGTGACATGCGGATCCACGGCTTCGGATCACCACCGCCTTCTGGCGATTCTGGAGATGCCGACTCATTACTGCCGTCAACCTCGATCTCTCCCGTGCAATCCCACGACGAGCTGATGACATCGGTGATGACAGCATTTACCCGTTGTGAGTGCCGTACGCCGAGTGCTTCAGCAGCATCGGCTGGCAGGTCCTCAAGCTTGATGTATTCGGATCGGAGCGCATCGAGAATATCGTGCGCCAGATACGCCAGCGCATCGGAAATCCGAACGATCTGGGCCTCCAGTGAGAGGTTTTCCACGGCCGACCTAGAAAGGAACTCCCCCTCCGGTTTAGAGTGATTCCGAATTCCATCGATCACGTGCTCGGTAAGGTTCAAGCCCTTGCCGTATTTTTCGAGCAGTGTGACTAACCTGACGGAGTGCCGGCTATGATGAAATCCACCGGGAAGCATCTGGTTCAGGACACCCTCACCAATGTGACCAAACGGCGTGTGCCCGAGATCGTGCCCGAGACCAATCGCTTCAACAAGGTCTTCATTGAGATTGAGGCCACGTGCTATCGAACGTCCAACCTGTGCTACCTCGATGACGTGGGTCAGACGGGTGGTGAAGTGGTCACCCTGGGGCGCTACTAGAACCTGACTCTTGTGCTTGAGCCGACGGAACGAGTTCGTGTGTATGACTCGATCCCGATCTCGCTGAAACTCCGTGCGAGTGGGTGCGGGTTCTTCGGTGACCGCACGAACCGTGTCCACAGATTTCGAGGCGTGCGATGACAGGAGTTCTTCGCCACGTTCCAGACGCTTGCGCACAGAACTCAAATCGAAATTAGTATTTTTTGAGATCGTGTCCATCGGCTCCAAGCCTATATGCACAGTCATGAACGGATCACCTATCTAGGATCGGATCTTAGTGCAATTTTCGGACTTTTCGCTGGGTTACGAGGGTCATGAGAATCATCAAAAGCATAATCTCCGGGCCGACCATCATCCTCCACGAATCCCTAAAGAGTTGAGAGGGATCCTGGCCATAGTCCTACTAGCAACCCGACGCTCTGTGATATCGCAAACACGCCCATAACCCGCCCTGGTATGTCTTCAGCCACTCGCAATTGCACGGCAACTATCGACGAAATGTTGAAGAATCCGTTTCCAAAGTGAGCGAGGGTCGCCAGCACCATGATGATTCCAAGGGCTGGCGAGTTAGCAACAAAGAGCATGATCACGGAAAACGAGGCTGCGCCACCCAGAATCACTCAGCCAAGTCGTCGGTCGGGTGACAGCCTACTGGCGACCATAATTCCACTGAACGCACCGATGCCGGCAGATGAAACATGAAGCCGACTTCCTTTTTGCCACCGCCAAATAACTCTACGTAGGCCGGAAGCATGCCGATCCATCCGAACACTAAGAACATGTTGGAGAAAGACAGGATCATCAACACGAACAACACCCGGTGAGTGCGTATGTAGCTGATTCCGGTATCGAGGTCTCGAAACACGCTCTGGGTGACCTAGGAGGCTCCTCTACGCTGCAATACGGTTGTTGCCAGGAACATCGCGAACCAGCCAAGCGACGCGACAAAGAATCCGAAGTGCGTACTAAAAGCCGACATCAGCAAACCACCGACCGTTGGTGCCAAAACTGATGCCGAGGCCATAAGTGAGCCGTTGATTGTTATTGCGCTCTTCATTGCCGATTTGGGGACCAGTGACGGGAAGTACGCCTGTTTTGATGGTTATTCGGCTCGGGCAACAAACCCGAAGATTATGGCTATCGAGAATATGTACCACGCTTGAACAGTGTTCGTAACGCCGAGCACTCCAAGCAGAACGAAGAGGAGTGCGTCAATTAGTGACGAACTACCGAGGAGGAATTTCGCCTCGAATCGATCTGCGAAGACTCCACCAAAGACGTTCACAAACATCATCGGTAGCGCAGTTGCTGCTGCTGCCCCTCCGAGTCTCAGCGATGAACCAGTTAGCTCCTACATCAGCAGACCCTGAGGCGACTGCTCTGAGCCGAAGCCATTCATCGCAAGCTCCGTGCCGGTGAAGTAGATTCTGAACGGGCCGAATGAGAGGGTGCTTCTGCGCTTTACACCTAATTCTACTTAGGGTTTTATGTTTACCGCCGAGGAGTTCACGCTCGAATCAGCGGATGGTGTTTCCAGGTTGCTCACGCTTCTTCCAGATTTTTGCCATCGAGGTTGCGAATGATCGGTTGCGTTATCCCGATGAACAGGAATATAGACGCGAGGATCACTGCACCAATCGTAATAGCTATGCGCTCTTCGTAAACGGAAGCGACGATTCCGCCCATGACACCACCAAGCGGAATGAAGCTGTACGTGATCGTGTAGATGCCCATGACACGGCCTCTCATACGTTCAGGAACTCGAAGCTGCAGTATGGTCATCGCAATAAGGAAGAACATGGTGTTGGACAGTCCGCCTAGAAACAAAAATGCAAGTGCAACGTAGAAAGACGGAACGAACGCGAACGAGATCACGGCGGCTGTAAACGTTAACGTCCCGCCAAGCATGAAGTATCCGGCCCGGGGATGTGCACGAACCTTACCAACAGTGAAAGTTCCGGCCAGCGCACCTAAACCAAGTGCCGAAAGCATAATCCCGAATCTATCGGCCTCGCGTCCAAACCGTTTCGCGAAAAACGGCATCAACTGCAAATACTGCATTCCGAAAAAATGCGTCGAGTAGGTAAGCCCAATCAGCAGGACGAAATCGCGCCTAGAGAGTATGAATCGAACCCCCTCAACGATGTCGACCAGGACGTTACGGGATTTTTCCGCAGGTGGAGAACTGACCTTGAGCGAAATCATCACCAACAACATGCTCGCCCAGCCCAGCACGCCAACGAAAAAGACCGTCTGAGTTCCGCCATAAGTGATCAGTATTCCTCCAATTATCGGAGTTACCAATCGACTGAACTGCCACATCACGGCACCGAGAATTACCGCGCTCGACATATGTTTTCGCTCTATAAGTAATGGGAAATATGAGCTGCGAACCGGCCCATCAAATCCCATGACAAGACCCTGTGCGGAGGCTATTACGACGACGTGCCATATCTGCACGGTGTTTGCAGCATCGAGGATCGCGAGCAACATCAAGAGAGCTGTAGAAGCGACCGACACTGCCATGATCAGCTTGCGGCGGTCAAACCGGTCGGCAAGAACGCCGCCGAACAGGCTTATCAGGATCGTTGGAACCGCCGTGGCGCCACCCAGAATCCCTATATCAACTGTCGATCCTCCGAGCTTGTCGACTATCAGCCAACTCTGCGCCATTGTCACGATCTGTATGGCACCTACGGATGCGAGGGAGCCAAGCCAGTATCGGCGATACTTTACATTACTTAATGCGCCAAGCTTCGCGACCAGATTTTCTCTAAAGCCAACTGGAACCTGTTGTTCTGTAGTCGTTGCCAAAGTTAGATAAAAATCGATTCTGAAAGGGGTCTGTCGCGGAAAACAAAGATTTTATGCCGCGATAGTTACCGTTAGTGTGCCATTAGTGAGGATGTAACTAAGGGTCTCTACTCAACCGTTACGGTCTTCGCCAGATTACGCGGCTTGTCAGGGTCTCTATCTAGGGCAAGAGCAGTACGATATGCCAGTATCTGGAGTGGAACGAGTGTCATGAACGGCTGAAGTATTTCCGGGCTGTCCGGGACTTGGATAACATGATCGGCAATACGTCCAACCACATCGTCGCCTTCAGATGCGATCACGGTCACCTCTCCGCCCCTTGCCTTTACTTCACTGATGTTCGACAGCATTTTTTCATGCAGGTTGTTCTTAGGTGCGCAGACTACAGTAGCCATGTCTGGCCCAAGCAGCGCGTTGACTCCGTGTTTCATTTCTCCGGCCGGGTAGCCTTCGGCATGAATGTATGCGAGTTCTTTCATCTTAAGAGCACCTTCGAGCGCGATCGGAAGCTGCGCACCCCGACCGAGGTAAAGAAGATCTTCAAACATGGATATACGCTCTGCGAGTTGAGAAATCTCGCTGTTTAGCTCCAGTGCCGTTGCGACAAGCGAGGGAAGTTCGGCAAGTTGATTGACCATGGTTTTAACGCTGATAGTTCCGATCAGGCCACGAGCTTCAGCCAGAAAAATTGCCAGCTGGAGCAGAGTTGCCATACTGGCGATCATGGTTTTTGTCGAAGCAACGCCGATCTCCTGCCCAGCTCGAATTGGCAGGGTGTAATCAGCGATACGGCTTGCTTGCGATCCCTCGATTTCGAGAACCACTGCCTGAGGGGATCCTTTCTCTCTAGCATGCTCCATGGCAGCGAGTGTGTCGGCAGTTTCACCAGACTGGGTGACAGCGATGACCAGAATGTTTGGACCGAGCACCGGGTTTCGATACCTTAATTCAGATGAATTCTCGGTTACGGTCGGAATCCTAGCAAGTGATTCGATAACGGAAGCTCCAAACATTCCAGCATGCAGTGAAGTGCCCATCCCGGTAATCACGACGCGATCTATCGACTTGACCTGGTCCTTCGTCAGAGTGACTTCCGGCATCGACAGTGTTCCTGATGTGAAATCTACCCTGCCACTGAGTGCGCCTTGGATAGCATCGGGCTGGGACGCAATCTCCTTCGACATGAAGTGAAGGTGGTTGCCTTTTTGGGCAGCTTCGAAGTTCTGAGCCGTGGCGACGGGCTTGCGCTCGATTATCGAGCCTTCGAGGTTGAACAGGCGAACCACACCACGTTCAATCTCGACCACTTCTCCCGGTTCCAAATAGATCACTTCAGTTGTGTACGGAAGTAGCGCGATTGTGTCGGATGCCATTACTGCAGCGGAATCGTTTTTGCCAATTACGATTCCACCGGCGTTTCCGATCCTAAGCCCTACCACAATACTCGGTTCGGCCGCTGAAACGGCGACAACCGCCGTGTTACCTCTGATGCGGCTGGCAGCGCCTATGACCGCCTCACGCAGGCTGCTACCAGATGTCACGGCATTCCCAACAAGATGAGCAAGTACCTCTGAGTCAGTTTCGGATTTGAACTCCACACCCGAGTCCATAAGCTCATCTTTCAGCACAAGATAGTTTTCGATAATGCCGTTGTGAGCTATTGCCACGGAACCGTTATTCGAGGTGTGAGGATGCGAGTTCTGCTGGTTCACCACCCCGTGCGTCGCCCACCGTGTGTGCCCAATACCGACTTCACCTGACAACTCGCCATTCACAACTGCGCTGGCAAGATTTTCAAGTGAAGCTTTGTGGTCGCCGCGCTTCACTGTCTGGATAGTTCCTGACTCGTCGATAACCGAAATGCCAACCGAATCGTACCCACGGTACTCGACCGACCGCAGGCCATCGATTACAAGCGGAACAGCGTTCTTACTCCCCGCGTATGCAAATATTCCACACACTAGGCGGTTCCTCCGCTGATTGAAAAGCTGTATTCAAAAGTTTGACTAAAACTAATGTCACACTGATCAGAATATTCGCCACGCTGTCCTTCGGGAAGCATTCTAGCGATTCGAACCATTATTTCTTTCGTAACCTCGGCAGCTATTTTTCTCGACACACGCCCATCCAAGCCCGTCGCCACAAAGGGTTTACCAATCCGCAACCTAAGAGTGGCTGTGGGTTTGACCACCTTCAAAACGTTCTGCAGTGGCTCCGATCCAGTAAGCGCGAACGGGATGACAGGCACGCCAGTCGATAAAGCGATATGGGCGAGCCCCGGCTGGCCACGTAGCAGACCGTTAGATTTGCTACGGGTTCCCTCAGGAAAGACTATTACAATCTTTTTTTCACTCACCAATTGGTGAGTAATCCAATTCAGTGCGCGAACGTCTGCACGCTGTCGATCCACCGGATACGCCCCATAGCCCCGCATCAGCACCGAGCCAAGTCGGTATTTGAACAGTTCGTTCTTCGCAACAAATACTGGAGAGCGCGGTAGAGCGGCCGCCACTATTGCCGGATCCAGATTTGAAAGATGATTTGAGGCGACGAGTAGCGGCCCGGACACGGGTATGTTCTCCTGCCCCTCGATTTTGAAATCGGAGAACAATTTGAGAGTGGTTTTGAACCCGAGATTGAGGATCGGGAACAGCCACTGGGACATTTAGAGAACTTCCTTTGCAAGTTCAGTAAGCAGATCCACCACCTGATCGAACGAGAGCGAATCAGTGTCTATTACGCGAGCGTCGTCAGCAGGTCGAAGTGGAGAGTCCTCTCGAGAAGAGTCGATCAGGTCTCTCAGTTCCATGGAACTAAGAATATCGTCAAGCTCAACATCGGTGCCTTCTGCGATGAAATCTCTATGCCGTCGGGTCGCGCGTGTTCGCGTCGAGGCCGTCAGGTAAATCTTGAGCGGGGCATCGGGAATTACGACCGTCCCAATGTCACGACCGACCATGACGATGTCGCCGTCTCCTGCCAACCGACGTTGCTCTACGACCATGATTTCCCTAACTCTCCCAACAGCAGAAACAGCAGAAACCGAATCGTCCACCTGTGTTGAGTGTAGGTGGGCAGTCACATCTTCTCCGTTAATCGTAACCAGATTGCCACCCTGTTCGTCGTCAACAACTGAGAATTCCATCCGCTCGGCAGCCTGGGCGACGGCCGCAGCGTCGTTCACATCCACGCCGCTTTGCACAGCGTTCCATGTTGCGGCCCTGTACATGAGGCCTGTGTCGAGAAATCGGTAACCAATCCTCGATGCAAATTGTTTTCCGACCGAAGATTTACCCGATACCGCTGGTCCATCGATAGCTATCGGCGGGCGGGCAGATTCTATTGCAGACAATCGATATCCGTTCGTTCGCTAGGGCGGTTGTTGCTCATATTTGACCACACCCACATCACATTTACTCGCAACAGGGTATTCCACTGCTGCTAAAATTCCGATCACCCAACGTATACACGTTTTCAATGTTTCAGTAAGGCTTCGCCGGTACTATCGAGGTAACGAACTGATGAATTCAATTGTCGCCTGCGCTGGCAATAGCGGAGAACTTCAAATATGAACGTATTAGATTGGGTGCTGGTTGTAGCTTTTGCGCTCACTGCGCTCTGGGGTTACAAGACCGGATTTATCGACGCGGCTCTGAACGCTGTAACGATCTACGTCGCTCTGTTCTTGAGCGGACTGTTCGCTGGCCGAGTACTCTCGCTGATCACGGATGAAGTGGAAAGCCAGGCCGTTGCAACAGCAATTGGCTATGTAATCATTTTCGCTGGTGTCTTCATTGCCAGTCGAATCGTTTTTTCAATCATCAAGAAAGCTCTCAAAATCACGTTTATGGGTTGGGTTGATAATCTTGGCGGAATCGTGATAGGCCTTGTGGCAGGTGTACTCATAGCAGGTGGTGTAATGACAGTTGCCGCCCGCTACACGTACGTAATCGAAGAAGATACCTTGGGTCAGTCTGCGAGCGGAATTGAAGCCATGATCCAGAACGCTGCCCTAAACTATGTGGAAACGGGTATAAAGGAGAAGCTGGACGAGGCGCTTACCGAGTCGCAAATCGTTCAATCGCTGTTAAGCTTACGCAGCTTCGTTATTGAGTTCGCACCTGACAATTTCGGTATTGCACTCGACATACTTGAAACCCGTATTGATGATTTGGACGTTTCATAAACTGACAATAAGGTCGTACTACTGGCGGTTAGGAAACCGTTGCCGCAACCGGAAACCAACATGAGCACCCCAGTGACCGAAAGCACGAGGGCACCAGTACTGGTGCTCACCCAGAACTACCAGCCGCTCAACATCTGCGATATTCGCAGGGCTGTGAAGCTCGTGGGTAAAGGCAAGGCAGAATCGGTTGCAGAGACCGGCAATTACGTCCACACCGTCGATGATATTTTCGATCGACCAGACGTTATCCGGCTCTTTTACATGGTGAGTCGACCAGTTCAAC
>CAYTAO010000051.1:5427-17555 GCA_964435915.1 uncultured Dehalococcoidales bacterium | reverse complement strand
GTGTTGGTGTAGGAGACGGTATTGGTGTTGGTGTAGGAGACGGTATTGGTGTTGGCGTTAGTGCTGAAGCTTGTATAGACGATGCAATTGTTGATTCGCCCATAAGGTCTTCTAATGTTAATCCACAGGTAGATAGCATCATTATTAGCGCAGGGAACTCTAAATCAAGATTTTCAGCAGACGGAGTAAACAGCCATGCTAGACCTACCTTTGAATCGAACTCTGTGATAAAGCATTCGAGTTTTTCGGCGAAAATTGAATTGTCGAGGACGCTGCACTCATCTATCACAATAAACAGATCTGCAAGCGCGTAAGGATCAAGTGAAATGAGATCTCGCAGCACAGTATATTTGAGTCGTTCTACGGTGCATTGATGAGCGACACTTTTGAATTCGGGACCAGTCGGCTCTTTAGGTTGAGGGGCTTGAGCTGGAGCTGCAGCTTGAGCTGGAGCTGCAGTTGGTGCAGGAGCGGCATGAGGATCTAATGTAGGATCTCCTATAATATCCTCTAGAGTCAGTCCACAAGCAGACAGGATAATCGTTAGTTCATCTGGACTTGTAGTAAATGGATCAAGCAGAAAGTCCATTCCAATTTCCTGATCAACCTCGCCAAGCACGCAAAAAAATTGTTCTACGGACACTCCGAATTCTTTTTCAAACTCTGCTTCATCGATTGCGCCACATTCAATCGCCACGAACAAAAAATCGCTCGTTGCGGCAACATCCTGTCCAAACTCACTATCAAGTACAACTGCCAAACCTAGAGGCCCAATTTCGTTCACAAGACACTCGATGGTGTCCAAACCGCCAATTTCGCTTAATTCGTTTAAACCTAGAAATTCGCTCTGGGACAACTCGGATCTTTCTTGTTCGTTAAGACAAAAAAGTACCTGAAGAACACTGAAAAACACGTCCGAATCAAGTGGTTCTTCCAAAAACATCGAGGTGAATGAGAGGCCTCTAACCTTTTCGCCTATACATCTATTCGTTTTGTCACTTAGCTTTCCTGTTTCTAGATAAATCTGTCCTATAAACATGACAATTAATGTTTCTTCGCTTAGACATTTGTCTAGCGTTGCGGATTCGGATTCACTGGGAAGATCGGTAATGGCCGAGGATCCAAGCGCCGCAGGGTTTAGAAAATGTCCGAGTTGAAGAATTTCAACAAAACGATCTTTGCTACCCAACGTATCAACGACACAAGAAACTTCTGTGACTGGCAAAGCATCGAGGAATTTGATCGGCTGCGATACCGGATCAAATTCTATTGGAGACAAAGATACTGGCGTTGGCACATCAGTAGCAGCAGGCTGCGTGCTATTACCGATAGATACTGGCGTTGGCACATCAGTAGCAGCAGGCTGCGTGCTATTACCGATAGATACTGGCGTTGGCACATCAGTAGCAGCAGGCTGCTGCGTGCTATTACCGATAGATACTGGCGTTGGCACCTCAGTAGCAGCAGGCTGCGTGCTATTACCGCAGGAGACGGCTAAAGCAGTTATGACTAGCGAACATATAAGTCTAGAAACTGCTTTTACAGACACCGATAATTCTCTTGTTTTCGATAGTTGTATTCCTGACAAATCATGATATGACCGCCAAATCAGTTCTACTTTTTTGTATTAACTAGTCGCTTTATTAATCCAACCTGACGTTTGTAAGCTAAGCCCCCAGCGATTAGTAACAGGCCAAGTGCTAAGTATGCAATTACTCGAAATAATTCATCGAGTCCATATGTGTCGAACAGGAACAACTTGAGAGTTGTGATACCTAGGATGAACAACGCTCCATATCTAATAAATCTAGATGATATCTGCATACCTCGAATCAACATTAATGTAGCGTAAACACTCCAAAGAACCGTTATCGTCAGGGATTTAAATTGATGATTCTCATTTGTATCGATGATGTCCTCTATAAAAATACTAGCCGAAAGGGCTAAGGAGAATAAAACAACAAAATTAGCCTGGACAATCAGAAGAGATTGAGTAACGTCGTACTTCGTAAATTTATATACCCACGACTTAGTTCGATTAATGTTCAAGTCATCGATAAACCATGCTGGAAGCCGCACAATTCTAGAAGTCAATTCACGCTTGCCTGTTGTGTAGACAATATAACTTGCAAACAGACCTGAAATCACTGATCCATAAACGATGAAAGATGCCCATACAGGATCCTTATGATGTGCCATAGACAACATAAAAATTACCGCTGTTACATGAACAATCACTCCAATGTTTTTTAGGTCATTGCTCGCCATATATCTTGACTGAAAGAACAACAACGTGGCCAAGGTTGAAAGCGTTACAGGTATCGCACGGTCGAACAATAATTCGGTTGAAATAACACCTACCAGTGTCATCACAACTCCTATAACGCTCAATACAGTTGATAAATTCATATCATCAACAACACGGTGAAAATAGTAAGCAAGAAAGAGGAATATGACACCGGCGCTCAAGGCAAAATAGCCTCTTTCGGGATTCTCGAAACTGTCCCCACACGCAAACATGAATATGAACGAGTAAATCAAGATTGGAGCGTATTCGATGCGGGAGGCGTTAATTCTCTTGAGTATGTTTCTGCCGAGAACGGTTGATAATCCGATCATTGAAACAACTACGAACAGTAAGATCGCTAACGCGTCATTTTCTTGACCTGCATATTCCATCCAGCTCAGGTAGAAGGCGAAACCTCCGACCACTGCAACAGATTTGAACACAGTCCATCTTCTAAACACAGCAATCATCGCACTGGCCGCCAAAACTACAAGACCAATCAGTACGAGACTCTGCTGATACTCCGTTGCCTCGGAAGAACTAAACACTGCTATCTGGGCAGTAATGCCAGCAACAAATCCAACTACACCGAGTAGCTCGAATTTCCTGTATGCCGCCAGCGTCATTATCAACAATGTGTATGCGGTAATGACTGGAAGTAAAAACTCTGCATTGCCATCATCAGCAGAACTCAAGTAATAGGTAAACGAGACTAACGCAACAACAGCACCGACTACTGTGACCCTAGCGGAGGTGTGAGGGCTAATTCTGCGGTTTTGTCGGCCCAATTCGCCGACGCCTATTAATATGTTGCCGATCAACATACCCGCAATTGCGGCTGATTCTCTATCTAATAAATTTCTATCGATTAGCCATCCCGCGAGAAAAAACATACTGGCCGCCACCGCAATACTGCCGAGGATAATCAGCCAGTTAGCAACAATAATCCGTTCAAAAGCTTCCAGATTAATTCTGTCCTTAACTGAATCCCAGAAAGTCGACTTGAGATTTTGTGAAGTTCCTTCGGGCTCAGCTGAACGTTTATTTCGGTCGTTACCGTCTATGAATTTATCTTGCGCCAGGCCATCAATTCTCTCGTTTAAATATGCTGCACATTTGAAACAAAATTTGCTATCAGGCTCATTCACCGATCCACAAACGTTGCATTCAGTTTGGCTAGTATCGATCAGAGATTCTTGTGCAGGTTCTGATTCGACAACATCAGAATTTTGAGCAGCATGCTCCACTTCCGCACCACAATAGGCACAGAAGTTGCTGGTTTCACTTATAGACTTTCCACATGATGCACAATAAAACGTCGACATTTCCGACTTACCGCCATAGTCAGTGCCCATAGTACTGCCCTTGAACTAAGTAATTGGGTTTCAAGAGATTTATAAACCTTTGACCGTTCGGAGTGAGTGGTTAAACGTAGTGGTACTCGTGAACATGTGATGATGGCGTAATTAGTCCGTAAGTAGCCCTTAGAACCTCATGCCTACAACAATCTACTAACTTACATGGTGTCGATCTCTTAGCGTAGAAGTTAACCGTTATTGCCAAAGACACGTTCTCATTTTTCACTATCCATATGTAGATCTGGGCCGTACTTATTAGGACCAATTTCGCCCGATCTAGTAGTTATAGATAACCAATATATAAATGAAAACATCATCACGCCTAAACCGGACAGCCCCCAGGCGATCATCACCTGTGGAATAATCCAGCGACTTTGTGATGCACCTGAGTCAGTCACCATCCCGAACATAATCATGCTGGCAAATATTGCTGGGCCTACGATAATAAATAATAACCAGAGAACCACAGCTAACCGACCAGATCGACCCACGTCATGGAATCGGCGCACGGTAATAGTTAAAGTCGGAATTAGAAGAATGACCAGTGGTATTACAAATGTGCCAAGCAGGAGGCTTACAACCGAACTAAAAAGAATCCACCACCAATACTCTGAACGCGTCGATCGTCCGTTAAAGTTGAAAAAATTTTCAAACCCACTTGAAACAGCGCCTACAAAACTGGTCGATCTTGACGTTCCCTTAGTAGTAGATGAAGTTACAAGGAAGCCACAGTTGGTGCAATAAACTGCATCTTGTCTCAGATCTTTACTGCAGTTAGTACATATCATCGATCTTGTCCTGATAAGTTGAGCAATGTTATATCGATTCAAAAGACGATCATCGTGAACATTTATCAGATGATTTCACTACGAAAGCAAATCACGATGTGGTACCTAGGTATCAAACAGGGCATGTTGAAAGGGATGAACTCATGTATGGAACTATATTTAACTTGAATGTTAAACCTGGTCATGAACAAGATTTATTAGAAATTATGGATGGAAACACTCCGAAAGGAGGGGTCGCATGGTTTTTAATGAAACCCGACGATGATAATGCGGATTTAATTGGTGTCGCTGTGTTTGAAAGCAAAGAAGCACATATAGCTAACGCAAACAGCCCCGAACAAAATGAATCCTTCGCGAAATTAATGGAGCATCTTGATTCGGAACCAACTTGGACAGATGGAGAATACATCCAGAGTGTGATGCTTTAAATAGCTGAATAGCTACCCATTGGACAAAATCCTAGCTTATTCAATCTATCGGACAATTGGCCAACACCCACCAGGCCACGATTTGCTCTGGCGTGCCCCGTGGAGCCACATAAACGGGGGCCCAAGTGCGAATGGACGCCCGTCCCATAACGAAAGACATAAAGATGCTCACAGCTGGCGCCGGACGATCAGACATCACCCCACCCGTTGGAATTGCCCATGCAGGATGGGGAGCTGCCACCCACCAGCGCGCCGAAGGTGTCGACATGCCCTTCTTCGCCACAGCGCTCTACATTACCAACGGTGAACTCGAACTCTCAATCGTTGATATCGACACCGGTGGCATTACAAACGAAGATGACGCCGCGATCAGGGCCGAAGTAGCAGCCATCGCGAATATCAAACCCGAGAACCTTCGACTGTCCGCAACCCACACCCACTCCGGCCCGGTGGACCGCGGATCGTGGCTCGATGAAGGCATGGAACTCATCGCCCCCTACTGGAACTCACTCCCATCCCGTGTGGCCGAAGCCGTAAGCACCGCGAAATGGGCCGCGAAACCCGCACACGTCGGTGGCGGAAAGGGCTCCAGTTCGATTAACGTTAACCGTCGACCCGCACTTGGTAACGGCACCCTGTTCACCGGCCGAAACTGGGAAGGAACCGTCGATCAAGAAGTCGGCGTTGTGGCGATCAACGACACAGACGGAAACGCAATCGCAACGATTCTCAACTACGCCTGCCACCCAACAATCCTCGGCCCAGCAAACAAGCTTCTGTCTCCCGACTACCCAGGCTCGGCACGTAAAGTGGTTGAGCAGTACGCCGGTGGACTCTGCCTGTTTCTCCAGGGTGCTGCAGGGAATTGCGGACCCACTCACGGATTTATTGGCGAAGTGGCAGTCGCCGAGTGGCTCGGAAACAGACTCGGCCTTGAGGCAGCGCGCATTCGACTGGAAATCGACCCCGTCCCGCGAAAAGAGCGACTCGTCGAAGTCGTCCAGTCCGGCGCCGATCTCGGCATGTACGAAGATGACGCGACCGGTGAACCCGACGACACGCTCCGCGTCATAAACACTACGGCCACTCTCCCGGTTGGAGACTTCCCGTCGATCGAGGAGGCGCAGGCTCAATTCGATCAGGTTGTCGAAACGCTCAACGCCACTCGCCAGACCGGAACCGAAGCTGAAATCAAGCTGGCGGTCTCAAATGCCAAGCGTGCAAACTTTGTGCTCGGCAACGCCAAACGAACCGTCGATGGGCCAATGGCGATGCGAGTTCAGGCTATGCGCATCGGACCCGCCGCGCTGGTAGGAATTCCTGTCGAAGCGTTTTGCGAAATCGGACTCGCCGTAAAAGGCGCATCCCCGGCAGACCAGACCCTGTTCAGCGGCTACACCAACGGAACGCTTGGCTACATGCCCATGGCCGACAACTTCGAAGAGGGCGGATACGAAGTGACCACAACGCCAATGGCAGCAGGTGCAGCCGAAGAAACTATCACCGCCTGTACCGACGCAGTACAAGCCCTCTGGCGATAACCTTCAACGCTCGACAAAAATAAAACCTACGTCACTTAACCTGATGATTGATCATCTTAGGTATCTGGTGCATTTTGTAATTACGGATCACGCCCGAAACTTGGTGAATAGCATGAAAACAATCAGAAATCGGTGGCTCCTGTCTGTCAGTGTTGACCCGCTGGTCGCACTCACAGCATGCGGCTCAAGCTCTGGTGCTGCGAAACCAACACAAACAGCCGCACCCAAACCGGACGCCACTTCCCAGACGATCAAAGTAACTGCGATTCCAGAAGATACTCCAACCCCGATACCCACCTTAGTATCTGAGGCATCCACCAAGGGTGTACCCCGCGAATTTCCGAAAAGCATCAAAATCCCAATGGCCTCACGATCGGTCGGCTAATCACCAGTTAGCAGGATTACCTCAACGACAACGTGATGGTATTTACCGACCACACCCCGGGCTTCTGTCCTCAAGGAAACGCCGTAGCGATCGGAAATTCTGGACGGCAGTATCGTCTGGATCCTCGGACCTCTCAGGGAAAGGATCCTCGGTAATGATTATTTTTAGTCTGGAACCCTAAAAACGACACTCGAGGAACCTTCGTAGTCGGCTACGAAAACGCCACTCCACTCCTGAAATTAATCGCCAACTACCGGTACGGCGACACGGTCTCGCCATTCACATACGAAGACAAAATCACTCCCTTCGGATCGTTCGAGCTCACCAACTGCCTGAACCTCTAGCGTGTATACCCGCCCTAAAGTCAGATAATCCCGCATATCTACCGGCTAGGTCCACTGCAAACTAGTAGCATTCTCACGAACGATTCACCGATCACTGAACCAGCGCTTTGATCCCACGCTATTAGCCTTCTAATTGATATCCAGTTGCATCCCTCCAGCACGCCGATCAATGTGAACCAATCGGCGTCTCAACCTCCAAATCAAAACCTGTTCCGCAACGGTCAATTCCTCAGATTATGGTCGGTCGGGTGGATGACCAGCACGATGATGTGGCTCGAGATCCTCGTCGTCGCGCTGCTCGCTCTTGAACTTACTGACTCGCCATTCCTCGTATCAGTCACCTTCTTCCTGCGCTTTCTCCCAATGCTGTTCGGATTTTGGCTCGGCACCGTGGCAGAACGATTCAATCGGAAGTACTTGATGATCGGTGGGTTGATCCTACAGGCCACGGTTTCAGCAGCCCTCGCTGCACTCGCAGCCGCTGAGTTGATCGAGTACTGGCATCTCGCCGCCGGCACCTTCTTGATCGGTGCTGTTATGGCAAGCGAGTTCCCGGTTCGCCGAGCAATGATTGGTGAAGTCGTACCGAAAGAATCGGTGGGCCGAGCGATGTCGCTCGAACAGACTACAAACTCGCTGTTCAGGATCCTGGGTCCAATTGTCGGAGGTGTTTTCCTCGCCACGATCGGCGCCCAGGGCGGATTCATGCTCGGATTCGCACTCTACTCGTTCGGAATGTTAATTTCGCTGACGATGAAGTACAGCCGACCCAAATCGAACGAAGTCCCCGCCGGTACCATGACCCAGATTGTTGAAGGCATCAGATACATCCGGCGTAGTCAGGTGATGATCGGAACTCTCGGTGTAACACTAATAATCAACGTATTCGGATTTACTTACATGAGCCAACAGCCGGTAGTGGCGCGCCAGATGCTGGGCGTAAGCGACCTGCTAATCGGGCTCCTGCAATCGGTCGAAGGCGCAGGGGCTCTTCTGGGCGCTTCGTTGGTGGCGATATTCGCTCGCCCGCGCCACTACACGCGCATCTATATGTGGGGATCGCTGCTGTTCCTGATCTGTATAGTCCTGTTCTCGCGATCAGAAACGTACTGGGTAACGCTAATCATCCTGTTCTTCGGCGGAATCGGAATGTCCGGTTTTGGCACCATGCAAAGCGCAATAATGATCTACGCTTCCTCTCCAAAGATGAGAGGACGTGCGCTCGGTGCAATTGCGGTATTTATCGGGATCGGACCATTCGGTCAGCTCGGAATAGGAGCGCTCGCAAGCATCCTCGACCCCGCAACTGCCATGCTCATCACAGCTTCCACCGGGATCGTCTTCATGTTCATAGCCTTCGTCATCTACCCTGCAATGAACAAATCCGAATCCCTCGATCTAGACGCTGCCTCCACCTGAGCACATCAGTAGAGGACAAGCGCTAGTGTCATCCTGAATTCAATTTCAGGATCTCCCCCAGCAGCACTCGCAGCCACAGTGCCCCAAACACCAGAACCCTCGACTCCGCAGACTTCGCTCGGGACACGCGCCAGGTAGACCGGCGACTCGCGAAGCCAACGGGAGAGCGTAAAGTGTGAGTCGTCCCCCTGAAGTCCAACCCACACGCCTCGACCACCACCAACCAACCTCTCAGAAAAAGTCGCACGCGACATTGCAACTAGGAATCTTTGGAAAATACCTCACCCTGTGGGTGGCGCTTTGCATCGTCGCAGGCGTCGGCCTTGGTGAACTCTGGCCCGACTTCCCCGGAACCCTCAGCAAATTCACCGTAAGCCAGGTGTCGATCCCGGTCGCCATCCTCATCTGGTTCATGATCTACCCGATGATGGCGCGCATCGATTTCTCCAGTGTGCTAGACGTGCGAAAACGACCGCGAGGACTCGCCCTCACACTGATCATCAACTGGCTGGTCAAGCCGTTCACCATGTTCGCTGTGGCCTGGTTTTTCCTGAAGATCGTCTTCGCCCCGTGGATAAGCGGTGACCTCGGATCCGAATACGTCGCAGGTGCCATCTTACTCGGCGCCGCACCATGCACCGCCATGGTCTTTGTGTGGAGCTACCTGACCAAAGGCAACACCGCCTACACCCTCGTCCAAGTAACCGTGAACGACCTCGTGCTGCTTTTCGCATACGCGCCAATCGTCATCCTGCTGCTCGGAATCGGTGACATCACCGTTCCCTACGACACCGTCTTCCTCTCAGTCGTCCTCTACGTTGTCATCCCGCTCGCAGCCGGATACACAACGCGAAAATGGGCACTCAAAACAAAAGGCCGCGAGTGGCTAGAAGAAGCGTTCCTGCCGAAACTCGGGCCAGTAACGATCATCGGACTGCTGCTCACACTCGTCTTGCTCTTCTCATTCCAGGGCCAAACGATACTCGATAATCCGGGGCATATCGGGTTAATCGCAGTCCCTCTCATCCTGCAAACATTTATCGTATTCGGCATCGCATACGGGCTCGCTAAACTATGGCGACTCAGTCACGACATCGCAGCACCAGCCGCACTTATTGGTGCTTCGAACTTCTTCGAACTAGCTGTTGCTGCTGCCGTCTCACTGTTCGGACTAAACTCCGGTGCGGCACTGGCAACAGTTGTTGGTGTTCTGGTGGAAGTACCAGTAATGCTCCTCCTCGTCCGATTCGTAAACGCCACTTCGAACTCGTTCTCACATAGCCACGACGGCTCCTGCTGCCCGGCTGGAGCAGCACTGGCGAACGCTATCTCCACCCCCGACTAATCCCAGCATGAGCCGTCAACCTCTACACCATGAAAAGAAAGACTCTGGCAATTACCGGGGTCTCCCTGGATCAAAAGAGTATTCCTCCTTGAATGTACTTTTTACTTCGGTGGCTGGTGATAACTCACTAACGGAACCTTCTCGATGTTAGTGAGGGGCGCTGCAATGTCAGCCGTATCGGCCGCCTTGTCGTCTCATGCCCACTTTGCTGACGCCCTGACCATCCACACGGCCATTCCGCAACCACTATCCTTTGGTCGGAAATTCAGAAATACACGTCAGTACGCTACTCACTGTTTGGATGGCCTCTATGACTGGAGAACAATCAATGACGACTGAACAAATGCTCGAAGTTCGAACCCAACTACTATCGGCAGTACGTGATTTCATTAAACGCGAGGCAATCCCACAGGCAGCCGAACACGACGAGAATGACACTTATCCATTTGAGCTATTCGATCAGATGGCCGAGATGGGCCTGTTCGGGATGACGGTGCCGGAAAAGTACGGCGGACTCGGCATCGACGTGCTGACGTTCGCGATGGTGTTCGAGGAACTAGCAAAGGGCTGGATGTCGCTGACCGGCCCTATCGGCTCCCATTCGATGCTCACATTCGCACTGTCAAAGTACGGGTCTGAAGACCAAAAGCAGTGCTGGCTACCCGATCTAGCATCAGGCAAAAAGAGAGGCGGACTCGCCCTGACTGAACCCGGAGGAGGAACCGATGTCGCTGGGATGCAAACACAGGCCGTTCGAGACGGCGAAGAGTACGTCATCAACGGCACGAAACAGTTCATAACAAACGGCCGAAACGGCGATGTGTTCCTAATGCTCGCCAAGACCGATATGAACACCGATCCACCTCACAAAGGCATCACGGGCTTCATCGCCGAAAAAGGACCCGGATTCACCACTGGAAAAGATTTCAACAAGCTCGGCTACCGCGGTGTCGACACCTCTGAACTCATCTTCGACGACTATCGTATTTCAGCAGACAAAGTTCTAGGAGAAGAAGAAGGACAGGGCTTCTATCAGGCGATGGACGCACTCGAAACCGGTCGAATAAATATTGCGTCGCGAGCCGTCGGTGTCGCAGAAGCCGCGTTCGAGGCTGCAATCAAGTACGCCCAGCAACGAGAGACTTTCGGCAGACCAATCTCAAGTCGACAGTCGATCCAGAACATTCTCGCCGACATGGCAACCAAAATCCATGCTGCCCGCCTCATGACCCGAGACGCTGCCGAACGAAAACAAGATGGCGAAAGGGTCGATGAACAGGCCGGAATGGCAAAGCTCTACGCAAGCGAAATCTGCGCAGAAGTGACTCTCGACGCCATGCGTATCCACGGTGGTTCCGGCTTCATGAAAGACTCCCCGGTCGAGCGCTACTACCGCGACGCCCCGTTGATGATAATCGGCGAAGGAACCAACGAAATCCAACGCCTCATCATCGCCAAAAATCTGCTCAAACGCTACGAGATCTAGACGAAATGCAGCGTCTCGTATAATCCGCCAGTTCAACATCCTCCCCAGCAACAAACCGGAGAACCCTCCTT
Organism: uncultured Dehalococcoidales bacterium; assembly: GCA_964435915.1. Taxonomy (GTDB): domain Bacteria; phylum Chloroflexota; class Dehalococcoidia; order Lucifugimonadales; family Lucifugimonadaceae; genus Lucifugimonas. The sequence continues at coordinate 6,103 of CAYTAO010000051.1, read as the reverse complement.
GCGCCCAAATATCGTTTTCGCCTTCGCCGATGACTGGGGACGCTACGCCAGCGCCTACCGCAACCAACCCGGCGAGAGCACCATCCACGAACTCATCGAAACGCCTAACTTCGATCGAATCGCTGATGAAGGAACGATATGCCTCAACGCCCACGTCCCGGCGCCAAGCTGCACACCCTGCCGAAGCTCGATCCTCACAGGACGCTACTTCTGGCAGACCGGATTGGGCGCAATTCTCCAGGGTGCTCGCTGGGACGAAACCATCCCCACCTACCCGCTCGTCCTCGAAAAAGCCGGATACCACATCGGCTACACCTATAAGGTCTGGGCACCCGGAGTTAGCCGAAACGCACCGTACGGAGGCGACCGCACAGCATTCGAGTCCGCAGGAATGCGATTCAACAGCTTCTCTGAAGAGGTCACCGCACGACCCGACTGCCAGTCGATCGATGAAGCCAAGCAAGAACTACTCGATGAAACAGGCGACAATTTCGACAGTTTCCTTGCCACAAGACCCGACGACGACACACCCTTCTGCTACTGGTGGGGACCAACCAACACCCACCGCACGTGGCAGCAAGGCTCAGGCAAAGATCTCTGGAATCTCGCTCCCGACGATAAGAAAGGTCGGATGCCAGCGTTCCTACCCGATGTCCACGAGGTGCGAGAGGACTTC
>CAYTAO010000051.1:0-5417 GCA_964435915.1 uncultured Dehalococcoidales bacterium | reverse complement strand
AAGGAAATATTTTTTGGAATGATAAAAAAATAAAAGAAAGACAACGAATATCCATTTGCGGTGTTGTATTTCAATTTCCAGAGCGTCATTTTATAGGTCTTACTATTTCGGAAGAGTTGAAGCTTGGACTTCGCCGACTATCTGGGCGAATGCCAGGCATTCGACGCCGGACTCGGTGTCATCATCGAAAAACTCGAAGCTGCCGGTGAGCTCGACAACACTCTGATCGTCGCCTCAGGTGATCACGGAATACCCGGCTTCCCACGCGCCAAATGCAACCTGTACAACCTCGGCACAGAGGTCTCCATGGCGGTCAGGTGGCCAGAAAAAATCTCCTCTGGTCGCACCGTCGATGATTTCGTGAACCTGATGGACCTCGCTCCAACTTTCCTCGACGCAGCGGGTGTCGACTTCCCTTCCGGGATTACAGGCAACAGCCTGCTTCCGCTGCTCGAATCGGAAGCCAGTGGACAGGTCGAACCAGAACGGTCGTTCGTCCTCACCGGACGCGAGCGCCACAACCTGGTAGACAACCCGGGGCCCGGAGATGGTATGCCCTATCCAACTCGCGCAATTCGTACCAAGGACTTCCTCTACATCCACAACTTCGAACCAGATCGATGGCCTGCTGGCGATCCACTCGGACTCGATGATCTGACCGCCGAGCCCCCGCCGGCCGATGAACTCCTGAACAGCTACACCGTCGTCTACCCCGATATCGATAAAGGCCCAACAAAATCTTGGATGATTTTCAACCGCGCCGAACCGGAAGTCGCACCACTGTACGATCTTGCGTTTGGCAAACGACCACAGAAGGAGCTGTACGACTTGCGCTCTGACCCCGACTACATGACCAACCTTGCAGCCGATCCCGCATATCAACAAACCCGGCAGGAACTGCACGATCAGCTTATGCAGATACTCCGGGATCAAAACGATCCCAGAATCGTCGAATCGCCGATACGCTTCGAGCTCCCACCATTTGCCGGACCCATCTCCGAGGACTGGAAAAGAGAAAGTGCCGCCGAAGCCCGCTAAACCCCGCTGCACTCACAACACACCTCAAGAAAGCCCAACCCCATGCAACGTGTATACATAACCCTCCAGAACGACGACAAGATCGCCATCTACAACCTCGATTCAGCGACCGGTAACCTCACCCATCAGGAAGACGTCGCCGTTCCCGGTGGCCCCGCTCCTTTCGCCGTTTCACCTGACAACAAACACGCCTACACCGGGCTACGCGTCGGATTGAAAATGGTCAGCTTCGACATCGATTCGTCTTCTGGATCACTCACCTCAACCGGTTCCGTCGGTCTCGAGTCCGATCCCTGCTACGTCTCTGTCGATGACACCGGGAACCACCTGCTCTCGGCCTATTACAAAGCAGGTCACCTCGCCGTTCATCCGATCGATTCCGAAGGTGCGCTAGGCAAACCCGCAACCGAGTGGATAGGCACCCAACACAAGGCCCACTGTCTACACACCGATGCTTCAAACAGTTTCGCATTCCTGCCGCACGTTGGCGAATCTAACGCTATTTACCAGTTCAAGTTCGATGCTTCAACGGGCTCTATGACACCCAACAACCCGCCCATTATCGAAGCCCCAGAAGGCGACGGTCCTCGCCACTACGCCTACCACCCAAACGGCAACTTCGTTTATTTCGACAACGAACAAGGCAGCAGCGTGACCGCCTACAAATTCGACTCAGCGAACGGCACTCTGGAGGCCTTCCAGACCCTCTCGACCCTTCCTGATGACTGGACGGGCGACAACTCATGTGCCCAGATACACATCAGTCCGTCTGGCGAATTCCTGTACGCGTCGAACCGAGGACACCACAGCATCGCCATCTACTTGGTCGACCCTGACTCCGGAGAAATAACGTCGCTTGGTCAGAAGAAAACCGTTAGCACACCCCGCGCATTCAATATCGATCCTACCGGCAACTACATGCTCGTCAGCGGACTCGACAACGGCGATCTAGCAACCTACAAGATCAACTCTGACGGAACCCTAAATCACCAAACAACCCAACTCGTAGGCGAGCAGCCCATGTGGATCCACATCACGGATCCAAACTAGAAACAGGAGATACTGAACTCGATTCAGCATCTAAGGATGATATAGAGTATCTGACCGTACCCTCACACTCGAATCCTCATTTCACCTATCACCCCTCAACAACCAACTTCTCAGAAAACAGCTAAACCTATGAAAATCACATCAATAAAACCATGGCTCGTAAAAGTAGAAGGCTCCTTCTGGGGGGAATACTTCTTTGTCGAAGTAAAAACCGACGAAGGAATCACCGGCTGGGGCGAAATCACAACAACCACCCTGACCGCCAATCGCGCCGTCGCTGGAATCATCGAAAAGCTCAACGACCTCCTCATTGGTGAAGATCCCTCTCAAATCGAACGAATCTGGCACAAAATATTCCGATCCTTCACCTACATGGGTTCGCGTGGTGCAACCACTCACGTCGTCAGCGGAATCGATATCGCACTCTGGGACATCCGAGGAAAAGCCCTCAACCTTCCAATCTACGAACTACTCGGCGGAAAAGTTCGAGACTCAATCCTGCTCTATACCCACCCCGACCAAACTGGGTGGGACTCCGACGAACGCATAGAAGAAGAAGTGATAAAAATTGTCGAATCAGGGCACACCGCCATGAAGTTCGACCCCTTCCCGTTCACCGGTGAACAGGCAAAACAAAACGCCGGATACCTTAGCGGAACGCTCGATCGACCCAGCGAACGCGTCGCAGCCAGAATCACCGCAAAAGTCCGAGAAGTCGCTGGTGAAGACATGGAAGTCCTAATCGATGCCCACGGCCGATTTAACGTTCCAACCGCGATCAGACTTTGCAACACGCTTGAAGACGCCGGGAATATCGATTGGTTCGAAGAGCCAGTACCTGTCGAAAGCTACCATGCCCTAAGCCAGGTCCGAGAAAAAGTGAACGTGCCCATCTCAGTTGGAGAACGACTCCACACCAGATGGGAATTTACCCAAATATTCGAAAACGAACTCGCTGATTACGTGATGCCCGACGTCACTTGGACCGGTGGAATCACTGAACTCAAGAAAATCTCCACTCAGGCCGAGGCATACTACATACCCGTATCGCCACATGACGCCTCAGGACCAATAAACGTTCTTGCTGGCGCTCACGTGATGATGACCGTTCCGAACTTCTACAAACTCGAAACCGCCAACGCCGCTCTCACCAAGTACAACGAGTTCATCCAAACGCCGCTCGACAACTCAGACGGAGCACTTCATATGGATCCTGTAGCCCCCGGCCTCGGAATCGAGATGAACATGGACTACCTCAAAGCCAAGAAGCTCAACAGCTAAGCATGTACTCAGGCTCACGGTCATTCCTAACTCGATTCAGAATCACGACCACCAAACAGCGACTCGGCTAACAATGTGCGCACCAGGTCACCTAAGACTCCGCTAGTGGTCTGCCTCCCTTCAAAACGCCCAGTATCTGATTTTTCAACTGGATACGTTTGACGGGCTCGGATCAGCGGGCGTGCAAACTTCCGAACTGGTAAAGTCTCGGGACCAATGTCAGAGACGATCCCAATATTTCCTCTAAACACGGTGCTGTTTCCTGGCGCGCTTTTACCGTTGCGTATCTTCGAGCCTCGCTATCGACAGATGCTTGAGCGATGCCTGGCGGGGAATCGACGATTCGGCGTCGCTCTCATCAAGAGTGGCAAAGAAGTTGGTGCTTCCGCAAGTCCATATGAGATGGGGACCGTCGCCCGAATCGAGCGCGTCGATGAAGAGAATCGGGGTTCAATTCCGGTAATTGCTCGCGGTGTGGAGAGATTTCGGATTGTCAGCCTAGACTATTCACTACCATATCTGGTCGCCGATGTGACGCTGCTTGAGGAAGTCGTAGACGAGGCCGCAGAGAGAGCCGCAGCGCATGCACGGGAGGAAGCTGACCGCTATATCCGGTTACTGCTTGCGGTACGGGGCGAGTGGCATCGTCAACTTGAACTTCCGAACGATCCCTTGAAGCTTTTGTACTTCCTGGGGACCGTTTTCCTTGGGCTCACCGGTGAGACGCGACAACGAATACTCGAAGCTGAACCAGTGAGTAATAGATTGGAGGTGGCCGGTGGGGCACTAAGCGAGGCGGCAGGAGAACTTGAGAAAACTGTAATGCGCTCTGGACCGGGTGAAGACCGTTCGATCTTTGGAGCTAATTGAACTTGTGCGACGGTCGCGGATGGCCAGGTTCCCAATACGGCAAATGAACGGACTCCACGGTCCCAGAAGCCGCCGCGGTTTACTGCTGACAACACGCCGAGGGGGACTCCGAGCAGTGTGGCGAAAGCAAATGCTGCTGTGGCAAGCATGGCGGTATTGTTGGGCTACAGAAAAGTGGGACTATTCCGGTCAGCAGTGTCGTTTTCAAGCACGGTCTCGCTCCTTCATCTGAAATCTATTCCAGAGAGCTCAAACCTGCCGATCTCTCTTATTTCAGGTCCGGCAACTGTCCCATTTTTGCCGACGGCCGACAACAGGACGATCAGTCAACCTAAATTATCGAACCAAGCTCTCAGGGAGCAGCTCAGACCAACCTGATCTCTCTATTACCAAAACCGTCCCAATTTGCTGAAGTCCACAACCCTGGACTACTTTGGGGGGCAAGTCACCATGTTGTTGCTGAAGTCCAACAGCAGGAATGTATAAACTTATATTTCGATTCTAATTCCCTATAAAACCCTATAAAAAGATGTCCTTGTGTAGTCACGCCTAACAGCTATGAGTCCCATGGGGATTGGGTACAACGGGGAAGCGGGTAGAGAGATTAATCTCAAGCTCACAATATCATTCCTTCTACCCGCAGCATTCTTGCTGCTGTTGGTAGCTTGTGGTGAAAAAAGTCAGACCCTTGACCTTCTTACGGCGATAGACAAAGAGAAAAGTGATGTTGTGCAGGAACTTTTGGACTCAGGAATCGATCCAAATAGAGGTCCTGTCCCTGTAGATATCCCGCTTGAGGGGGCATACCCATTACATCTAGCAGTCGTAAAAGGCAATAAAGAAATAGTCCAGATCCTTCTAGATAACGGAGCCCAGATAGATCTTAAAGCCAAGAATAAGGATGAAGCCACGCCGTTGCATTGGGCTGCTTTCTTCGGTCAGAAGGACATGGTGACACTGTTGAGTAAAGCAGGAGCCCCGATCAATGCATTGGATGGGAACCATGCGACCCCCGTAGACTCTGTTGTTTACGTTTGGAGGCTTAGCCAAGATGATGAGGCAAAGGCAAAGCATCTAATGGAGATCATAACGATTCTAAAAGCTAATGGCGGAAAATCAGCCGACGAACTATATAAAGCCATGGAACTCAAAGATTAGCGGAATCGCGAAGGTGTGAG
>CAYTAO010000050.1:13601-17772 GCA_964435915.1 uncultured Dehalococcoidales bacterium | reverse complement strand
GGAACCGCCGAGTAACTACCCTAGAATCCTAGAGTAAAGCTCGGTCTGCCGTTCTCGGGCGCCCATGTAGATATCGTATTTAGCCAGATCGGGTTCGTACGTTTCGACTATCTGTGCAGGATATGTGTCGAGGCTATCCCAAACCCCGAGAGCGTTCAACGCCAGAATGGCCGTTCCGCGACTGGTGTCCTGTTGTTCAGCCGAGACGCCGAGAGGGACCCTGAGAACATCTGCCATTGTTTGGAGCCACCACGGGGAGTTCCTGATCGCGCCGCCACTGGCGATCATCTGATATTCCGTGATCAAAAACGGCAGCAACAGGTCAGCGACCATTGCGAAGCGATACGAAACCGATTCGAGCATGGCCTGAAGAATCTCGATAGGCGTGGTCGAAACTCTGATGCCTTCCATAACGCCGTTAGCCGATGTCGCCCATCCTGTGGCCCGCTCTCCAGCGATAAAGGGAAGAACGCTGACTCCGTGGGCAGCCGGTTGTAGTTTCTCGAGTTCTGTATTCAGTTGTTCAATTGGCGGTAGTCGAAGATTGTCGATGGCCCACTGGAAAATGTTTCCACCTTCGGAGAACGACCCGCCGAGCATATTCCGCTCCACCCCGAGTTGATACGCCCAGAGCCCTGGTGGGACATCGGGTGCCGGTCTCTGGCTGAGTACGCGCATCGCTCCAGTACTACCCACTGTGATTGCGACTTTTGATTCATCTACGCAGCCGGATCCGACACTAACCTCTGCTCCATCACCAACTGAGAGAAAGTATGTTAGTGCAGCCAGCTCAGGCCAGCGATGGCGGTATTCGTGTGACTGTCACTGATGGGGATGGCTCCACGGAGCGAGTCGAGGAAGGTTAGACTCATCGATTCCGAGATGGTCCAGTAGACCGTGATCCCACTTCAGTTCGCGACGGTTCAACAGACCGCCCCAGGAGGCAATACAGTAGCTTGTCTTCACATCCGTTCGACCAAACCATTTCGAGAAGATGTAGGTAGACAGATCGACATACCGGTCGATATTTTTTGAAATTTCCGGTTTGGTTCTTTGCAACCATCTGATCCGACCGGGTAGGTACGAGGTGTGTTGCATTACCCCTGTCCGGTCATATACGACAGGGAGGTCCAGTTCTTCGCGGAGTCGATCTACGTCAGGGGCCGTCCTTGTATCAGCGTATGTGTAGATCGGGGTCAGTGCCTTGCCATATAAATCGACGCCCAGCACAGTGCTTGCCATGCAATCGAAACCGACACCAACGATTTCCGACGTAAGCCCTTTAGCTTCTTCGAGAACTGTGCCGATGGCGCCTTCGACAGCACGTCGAATCTGGTCGGGATCCTCTTCGGACGTGCCATCGGACGCCACCGTCTGGTTGTGAAGGATAGTTGTTTCTGTGCCAGCGACACTCCGTGCGTGCGAGTCGAAAAGACCCGCCTTTACAGAAGACGTGCCGATATCTACTGCCAGTACGTAAGGCGATTCGTAGTCACTCACCACACCGTTCGTCCTTACCAGACTAATCAAGTTTGATTCCGGCTGAAATGCTCAGGAAATCAGATACTTTTCCACCAGTGATTGATCGATTTCTATGCCGAGGCCGGGTTTGTCGCTAACCTTGAAGAATCCGTTTTGCGGTTCGTAGACTTCCGACGTTATCGAATTCTTGAACTCGTTGGCCTTGTGGCTGTGCTCCATGATCATGAAGTTCGGGCAGGAAGCTGAGTACTCGACGGTAGCCGCTACCGAAAGGATTCCGCCACCACCAACGTGGGGTGCAACTGGAATGTTGTAGGTATCTGCAATCGTCCCAATACGGTGCCCCTCGGTAATTCCTGTGCGCGCGATGTCGTGCATAACGATATCAAAGGCGCGCCGTTCGAAAGCCTCTCGCAGTTCGTAGCGAGTACGACTCCATTCACCAATAGCTACCGCCATGTCGAGAGCCTCTGAGAGCGCAACGGCTCCCGGAATATCTTCAGGGAAGAGGGGCGACTCAAGCCATGTGAAATCGAGTTTTTCCAGTTCACGCCCCAACTTGATTGCGCTCGAAACAGACTGTCGCATATGAACATCGCACATCAGCATGATGTCCGGGCCAACCCTCTTGCGGACGGCCCGGGCAATATCGGCCACCGTATCTGCGTCAACTACCAGATGGAGCTTTAGGGCTTTGTATCCGTAACCGACGTGTTCCTCTGCAGTATCAGCAACTTTGTCGGCTTTGGTTCCATCGATACCTGCATAAAGCTTGATTTTTTCGCGATAACGGCCCCCGGCGAGTTTGTGTACTGGCTTGCCGGTCGCCTTACCGACAATATCCCACAGGGCTATGTCAGTACCACCGATGGCATCGACATAAAAGCCGGTTGGGTGTCCACGTTCGCGCATTCCGCCGTAGTTGCGGGTCCAGATCGCTTCGATATCGAACGGATCCCGTCCGATGATCATCGGGCGAACGAGATCTTCGATAATTGCCTGCGTGGTGCGAGGCGACACCGGAGATTGCGCCTCACCCCAGCCGACAATCCCGGTGTCGGTCTCGATTTTGATCACGGTTGTTTCGTGATGCTTCGAGTAGATCGAAGTAAACGCCTCTTTGTCGACGTAGTAGTCACCGAAATCTATTACTGCTGGTTTGTCTTTGCCTTCAGCCTCATCGTCTTTGCGAACGCGGATAGGAAAGGCGGTAATTTCCTTTATCTTCATATTCTAAGAGGGCCTTTCCTCTACTGTTTGCAGACTGGAACCCGAGCGATTACGGACTAGGAGTCCTGCATTTTTTCGGGAATCATCATTTCGAAGAATTCGATCCGTTGACTGACAATGAGTTCGCGAGCTTCGGCTCCAAACTTGCTGGCTTCCTTCGGGGAGCTCACACCTTCACCTGCACGGTATGGCGACTGGATCGATTCGTCAGTCCACTCCATATATACGCGGTTGTTGTCGCCGGGAATTGTTCCGCCATTGAAGTAGACACGAACTTCGGAGCGCTGACCAGCAGCGGAGTAGGCGTCGCCTTGCTGTTTTATTAGCGTCGCGACTTTCCGAGCCATGCCGGGTTTTACTTCGTATACACGTCTGATCACATACATAATTTATCTCCTTGGCGTCTTGCTCCCACTTGGAAAGCAGGAGTATTGAGATCGGATTCGCCCTTTATGTAGGCGATTTCAACACTAAACTTCGTCAAAGTACATCTTGAAGCAATTGCGAGTAAATGGTCGCATACCGGTTTCACCGTAAATTAATGCCGATTATTCGAATAACGGCGATATCATTAGGAGGTTGTCGTAAATTTGGTTACAGGCAGGGTAAATCCTGTTCGACTGGAGAAACGGATGAATATCGGCGCCCCAAGGGAGTCAAACCCCAATGAGCACCGCGTGGCATTGGTACCAGAGACCGTCGAGCGTCTCGTCAAAGCTGGTCACGACATATTTATTGAGGAAGGTGCTGGCATACGAGCTGGCTTCCCTGATTCCGCCTATTCGGAGGCGGGTGCACAAACGGCATCAGCTACCGAAATGGCGGGGTCGGTGGACATATTTGTCCATGTCCAGCCACCAACGACAGAAGAAGTTAACGCCCTGAAAAAGGGCAGTATCGTTGTGAGCCTGCTGAACGCTCACACGAATCCTTCCGCCGTCTCGTCGCTTGCGTCGGCAGGGGCAACTGCCATTGCAATGGAGCTCGTTCCTCGAATAGCTCGAGCGCAACGGATGGACGTACTCTCATCACAGGCTTCTATTGCCGGATATAAAGCGGCGCTGCTCGCGGCGAACTCGCTGGGCAAGTACCTACCGATGATGATGACCGCCGCGGGCACAATTCCGCCGGCGAAGATTCTAGTACTGGGTGCCGGTGTTGCCGGACTTCAGGCCATCGCTACCGCTCGTCGACTCGGTGCTGTTGTCGAAGCCTTCGACGTTCGTGCAGCTGCAGGTGAACAGGTAGAGAGTCTTGGAGCTACATTCATTCAACCCGAAGCCGCTGAAGATGCAGAGGGTGCTGGCGGCTATGCGAAAGAACAGAGCGAAGACCAGCAGGCTGCGCAACGCGAGTTCCTGAAAGAACACATCGCCAAGTCAGATGCAGTGATAACTACCGCTGCAATCCCTGGACGCCCTGCCCCACTCTTAATGACCGAAGACATGGTTGCAGTAAT
>CAYTAO010000050.1:0-13591 GCA_964435915.1 uncultured Dehalococcoidales bacterium | reverse complement strand
GAATCTGGCGGAAATGTCGCTGGCACGGTGGCCGGTGAGGTTATCGACGTAAACGGTGTTGCGATCCATGGACCGGAGAACGTTCCAAGTTCAATGCCCTATGACGCAAGCCAACTCTATTCAAGAAACGTAATGGCTCTCTTCGATCTTATTATCGCCAGAAAAGAAGGCACGCTAACCCTCGATTTTGAAGATGAAGTCATAGATTCAATGTGTGTCGCTCATGAAGGTAAAACTCGACATGGGCTGGGTGAATAACAAATTGAAATCGACGTTATCCCGCGTTTTGCTACACAGGGCAATGCACTCATGTAAAGGAGCTTCTGCCTAAATGATCGAAGTAACTGAAACTCGATTGTTGATAACAGCACTAACTGTCTTCGTACTTGCGATCTTTATCGGGTACGAAGTGATCACAAAAGTGCCGCCAACGCTACACACCCCATTGATGTCGGGCTCGAACGCAATTTCAGGCATCGTTATCGTCGGTGCACTTATTGTGGCCGGGCAGGCTGATGGCCTACTCGGGCAGATACTAGGCGCGGGTGCGGTTGGACTCGCGATGATCAACGTGGTCGGCGGATTCATGGTTACCGATCGAATGCTCAAAATGTTCAAGCGGTCCGGTGATGACAACCGATGAGCACCGACAGCGTATTTGACCTCGACATAACCAACCTTGGGTATATCGTCGCGGCGATTCTTTTCATAGTTGGTCTCAAGCGACTTGGTTCACCGGCGACGGCCCGTAACGGTAACCGTTTGAGCGCCCTAGCTATGCTGGTGGCTGTTCTTGTAACCATTCTTGGTAACGACATTGCGTCATGGGAATGGATACTGGGCGGCGTTATCGTGGGATCGGGAATCGGTGCCTTCTCGGCCAGGAAAGTCCAGATGACAGCAATGCCCCAGCTTGTTGCCATCTTCAACGGATTCGGTGGAGCGGCTTCTGCAGTGATTGCAGCTGCAGAGTTGATTCGTCTGATCGATAAAGGTGGCGACATTTCAGAGAACGTGACGATCACGATCATGGCTTCTGTAATAGTCGGTGGTGTGACACTCACCGGTAGTTTCATCGCATACGGAAAACTGCAAGGAGCGATTTCGACCAGGCCACTCCTCCTCCCAATACGCAACGTGATCAACGTCGCGCTGCTGATCGGGATGATCGCATCGACCGTGTGGTTGGTGATCGATCCTTCTCTTACCCCGTTCATTGTTGCCAGTGCAATCGCGCTCGCTCTCGGAATACTTATTGTGATTCCGATTGGTGGTGCCGACATGCCGGTGGTCATCGCACTACTCAACTCGTACTCGGGTATCGCTGGTGCTGCCACAGGTTTCGTGCTTGGCAACAACGTTCTAATAATTGCCGGTTCACTGGTTGGAGCTTCCGGACTGATCCTGACAAGGATAATGACCAAGGCTATGAACCGATCTCTGGCGAATGTGATGCTCGGTGGGTTCGGTGTTGAGGACGGTGCAGCGGCTGGTGGTGAGGAAGAGACTCGTCCCATTCGGTCGATTCAGGCAGACGATGCAGCAATGATGCTTGCGTACGCTCAGTCAGTGATCTTCGTGCCGGGCTACGGTCTCGCCGTTGCCCAGGCACAGCACCAAGTTCGTGAACTTGCCGATCTGTTGAAGGACAAGGGAATAAGCGTTCGATACGCAATGCACCCTGTTGCAGGTCGAATGCCGGGACTCATGAACGTATTGCTTGCTGAGGCCAATGTGCCTTATGACGAGTTGAAAGACCTTGATGAAATCAACGGCGAGTTCTCACGAACCGACGTTGCCGTCGTCATCGGAGCAAACGACGTTACCAACCCGTCTGCGCGTACTGACACATCGAGCCCAATCTATGGCATGCCAATTCTGAACGTTGATCAGGCAGACTCGGTCATCATGATGAAGAGGAGCATGTCGGCCGGATTCGCTGGAGTACAAAACGAACTGTTCTTTCTGAACAAAACTATGATGCTCTTTGGCGATGCCAAAGACTCGGTTGAAAACATTACATCGGAAGTAAAAGACCTCTAGGAATCATTGGTCCCACTCTCCAACAGGGAGGGAGTTACAAGGTGGGTCAGACCGTTCAATCTGCGTCACGTATTACGCGGTTGAAGACCCACACCCCAACCCTCTCCATGCCAGGAAAAGGGAGCGACTTCGCTCCCTAAAACGCGCCTTGGCTGCTGTCACGTGGTGTTCTGAATTCTTTATTCCAGTCGGCCTCGATGTGATACCGCGGCTCCCAGCCCAGCACTCGTTTTGTTTTCTCGTTGGTGAACTTACGATGCGGTATGTCTGAGAAAACGAAGAAGGTCTCGCTCCGGGATGCCAGCCGCTCTTCAGGAACCTCGACGGCAGCCCGAATTACGGTACCGCAGTCTTCCCATTCAGTGGTGTACGGTGTCATGTCCTCGTGATGCACCGGGTCACCTCCACCCGGGCCACTCAGGTCCCATGAGTGCCTCATGTTGTAATACAGCAATGAGATGACCTGGATACCGTGTCGTTCGCTGAACACACGGCAAACTTCCTGCCCCAGCCCCTTAGTAAGCGCATACAAGCGAGTACCCGGCGCCGGCGGCATGTCGGGATTCAGATCGTGGTCCCACTCTTCGTACTGAGGGCCAACCATCTGAAAGTGAGGTCCGGTCGTAATGACTCGCTTGATCCGGTGCTCGCGAGCCGCCACCATCATGGCGTAATTACCCATCGTGTTCACATCGAATGCAAGCTTGCGGTGAGGTCGTAGGACCGAAAGATTGACGATTATGTCCATGCCTTCGGCGGCCTTTACGACACCGTCGATATCGTCGACAGAAAGCTTCTGGTAATCGCCTTTGTAATCTGCGGAAGGTTCATTGATATCCGTAAGCAGGATATCGTGGCGATCTTTCATCGCCTTTACTGCCCAGGGACCGAGAAAACCGTTACCGCCAAGAATGAGGATGTTCATTGCGCCAGCCTCCCCGCTAGTTCAGGTAGTAATTGCGCTGCCGTATCGGTGATGAATCGCTGATAGTCGACTCGAGATTGAATGTGGATGTCCTGCCACTGTGCGAGTTTCTGGTTCGTAAGTGCTTCCTCGACAGCTGCCCCGATCATGTCGTGTGATACCACGGCGGTGTCGTTAGGATCCATTGAGCTATCATCAACAAACGGCCAGCCGAGTCTTAGGTTCACCACCTGTATGAGCCTGTCCCTGGCGAACTCTTTACAGACGTACTCTGCCATATGGGCGCTGAGTAGATCTATGTCGTCGGTCGGTGGATCGGTGCGCCAGCGTTCTGTGACCACTAGGTTCTCTGCGTGGCCTTCGTAAAGACGAAGAGTACTGATGTTTACGTAGCGAGAAACACGGGCGTCGGACGCAGCCTGCAGCAGGTTGTACATGCGGCGAGTGGCATAGTCCATCAGATGCTGTGCCGAGCCCGACTGGCCCTGATAACCAATGTTTACAATTGCATCGATCCCTGCCATCAGGTTGTCAGTGTCGGCTTCGTGATCCAACTCGTTGGCGAGAATCGTGCCTTTGGCGTTCTCAGGAAGATCGGTCAACCGGAGCGTATGCACATTACCCAGAGCGTTTACGACTATCTGCGCTGTTGTAGATGCGGCGGACGTGATCAACACGTTCAATTTATGACTCCACTCAATTGTGAATAATTCGTTTTGGTCCGCCCCAGAAGCGGTTCGGAGTTGTAGATAGTAGCTCGGTTAAGTGTCTTTGGTTCGCGACGTTGGCCAGATTTACGAAACTGTTAACGCAAAATCTGTGATGAATTCGGGCTTGCCCTCGATATCGAGTTTCACTCGGTAGAGATCACCACCGCGATAGCTATCGAGATTGAAGTTTGGTGGCTCCCACCCGGTCAGCTGTGGATCACCAGTGCCAAAGGTTGCGGTCGTTACGTACAGCTCATTCAGGTCTTTTCCCCCGAACATTGCGGATGACGTTTGAGCCGCCGGAAACTCAACGCGACGCTCTTCCTTACCATCCGGATCAAACCGTACGACCATCCCACCGTACCAGATCGCCGACCACACGAACCCTTCGGCGTCCACGGTCATCCCATCTGGGATCCCCAAATCGACAGGAATCGTGGTGAAAACTTTTTTGTTAGAAATCTCGCCGGTCACCAGATTGTGATCCCACTTGTAGATTTCGTGTTTCGGTGTGTCTGTCGAATAGAACGTCCTGAGGTCAGGCGAAAAGCCCATGCCATTACAGAGTTCGATACCATCGTCGATTATTTCGGCGGTGCCATCGGGCTTAAACCTGAACAGAGTGCAGGAATCGAGGTGGCCGCTCCCGCCGTAGAGACTCCCATCGGGGCCTACTGTAATGTCGTTTAGCTTGATCGGGTGCCCGTCGATCTCGCCCTTGTGGAGCCAGACGAAATCATCATCGGAGTTCCAGAGCTGGACGCCCTCCCAGGTTCCTACGGTCAAACCGCCTCGCCTGTTTCGAGTGACACCAGCAATGTTGTAACCCTCGTGCAGCAGCGTGTTCTCGCCTGTACTCGGGTCGAAATTCCAGAAACGACCGCCCTGTATATCGACCCAGTAGAGCGTTTGGGATTCGGTGTCCCAAACAGGGCCTTCCCCAACCAGTGCATTTTCGGCAGCGAGTTTTTCTACGTGATATTCCATTGAATCCTCCAGTGATCAGGCAATAAGTTTCTCGTTGCGAGTCGATCAACTGTCGTATGCATTCCTCGACGGCTCGCCAGTCTAACTCAGAACAGATTGATCAACATCCAGAGTGAGTTGTACTGCAAACTACGCGCAAGACGCTATTTTTGCAGTATATTCGCCCCAAATACTATTTCGATAACAACCACTCGTCACAGTGTGCAGGAGTCAACCATGACATCTGATGTTTACTTCATGGACGCCCGAAGTGATTCGGCCGATACGAGTCTGATTGCGAAGACCACGACGGTGTTCGATGCTGCCGGGCTCGACAAGCTGGTTTCTCCCGGCGATGTCGTCGCCATTAAGCTTCACTGCGGCGAGTGGAACTCGAGCGCATATCTTCGACCTGTGTACGCTCGGGCGATCGCAGACCGGGTGAAGGAGCTTGGCGGCAGACCTTTTGTATGCGACACCACCACGTTGACTTACAGCCCATTCTCATCGCGAGCAACGGAGCTTGACCTTCTGCTGACGGCGGAGCGGAACGGATACTCGTCTGCGGTACTCGGTTGCCCGTTTATCGTGGCCGATGGCTATGTGGGTACCAGTGATTATCGTGTTGATATTCCGGAAGGCTACCTCCTGAAAGAGGCATACGTAGCGCAGGCGATTGCAGCAGCCGATGTGCTGATCGCTCTCACACACTTCAAGGGTCACGGCATGGGCGTTATCGGTGGTGCCCTGAAGAACCTTGGCATCGGTGCACAGTCGAAACGCGGCAAGTTCAACGTCCACATGGGTGGTCACCCGAAGTACGGCGTTGGAGCAGCGGTGGAGTTCGACGAAAATTTTGTAGTGGACAAAGAGAATGACGCCGAGTGGGAGTTGATCGAGGAAGCGTGCCCGATTGGTCTTTTCGAGATTCAAGATGACAACACGATCAAGTGGGACCGTGATAAGTGCATGACCTGCCTTGGTTGCCTTGGGGTGATGAATCCACGAGGTATATTCCAACCCAACCAGATGCTGTTCGACGCCACAGACATCGCGATCGGTGACGCAGCACTGGGTGTAGTCAAAACGGTTCCAAAAGTCGGGTTCGTGACACTGGCGATCGATGTATCGCCGAAATGTGACTGCGCCGGATTCTCTGACATGCCGATCGTCCCCAACCTCGGTGTGTTCGCCAGCACAGACCCGGTTGCGATCGACCAGGCCTGTGTGGACGCTGTAACGGATTCCCCCGGCATACCCGGTTCACTGAGTGAAGAGATGGGTGTAGAAGGGGTTGGAGAACGAAAGTTCGATCTCGCAGGTGCAGCCATCGAAGGCCTGTCTGAGCAAACGACTATCAACACAGCAGTGGTCAACGGTCTTGGCAAACGAAATTACGAGTTGCACCATGTCGAGCCAGTCGGACGAGATAAATTCAGATTCCCGCATGACGAACGTCCCACTCGCCAGCGTCTCGGTAGAATATTCGAAAAATTCCAGCCGTTCCCATTCGATCGACATGATGGTCACGGATTTGACAGGCTGCCTGAAGTAGATATCGAAGCGGTAAAACCGCACGATGGCCCAACCGTTGGGACACACTCTCACGCGGCGTATCACGGTGATGGCACGAGCCATGGCCCGAACGGCCATAGTGCTCCTGAGAACCAATGGCACCCCGGCGAAGAGGGTACCCGCACGCACTCGACAACACACGAACACTAAACAAAAAAGTTAACCTAGGAGAACTGCCAGAACATGCCAAGAGGACAGGATCTACTCGACGAGGCGATATCGCTGATTGCAGGCGCCGGGCAAGGTGACCTAGCTGACCGGCTTACAGCCCAGCGAGATAAGTTTTTTTTCAAGTCACTTGCCGGAGTACCGCTAGCGAACAAGGTCAAGAAGGCAGGAACTGCACTTAGTGATGGCGCATCGGATGCGAACATCAGCACCGTTGAATCACTTGTTGCTGAGATCGAAGATAAAGCAGACGCACCCGGGACAGTCCTCACCTGATGGCAACGGTGCTTGTAACTGGTGGAGCCGGGAGTATGGGCAGGTTGGTATGTGCTCGGCTCGCGTCTGATGGTCACACCGCTCATGCGTTTGACCTCGCTTCCGCCAATTTTTCCGACTTGGCCGAAGGTGTATCGGCGTTGCCCGGTGACCTGACGTCCCCAAACGATGTTGGCGCTGCACTTGAAGGTGTAGGTGCCGTAGTGCATCTTGCCGCAATTTTGCCGCCTGTGGCCGATCAGCAAGTTGAACTGGCTCATCGTGTGAACGTCGAAGGCACACAAATCATCGTCGATGCTATGAAAGCCCTTGTCCCAGACGCACGGCTGGTATTCAGTTCGTCGGTCAGCGTCTACGGCACACCTGTCAACGAAGCCGAAATTACGGCTTCGCAGAGTTACGACCCCGACGATAATTATGCAAATACAAAAGCGGACTCCGAACAAATAGTCGTCAACTCTGGTCTTGACTCGTGTGTGTTGCGGATTTCCGGGGTTTCGGTTCCGGTGTTTCAGGAGCCTCCGGCTGAGTGGCCATTCTTGCCTGATCAACAGATTGAGTTCGTCCACAGGGACGATGCAGTAAACGCGATCGTAGGGGGCGTATTTGCGGAATTGAGCGACTCGACGCGGATCATCAATGTGAGTGGTGGTGCGAGTTGGCGGATGACGGGATCACAGTATGTGGCGGATTACTTTGGAATGATCGAGGTCGATCCAGAAGAAGCGATCTACCAGTCAGAGCCGGGCCACTTCTCGTGGTACGCCGATGAAGGAGGCAACGCGTCCCTCGGCTATCAACAGAACCCCTACCCGCTGTACCTCAAGCAACTTCAAGACGATATAGACCGGCTGATGGAAGAGTAGCGGCTTCTCGCCGATATCCCTCTACACCCAACATCTTGGTGCCCCACATCTCAACTCCTAGGGAGGGATCTTCGGTGGTGGGGTGCGCTGGGGGGAGGTTACTTAGTTCGTAGGCCTGCTGGTGTACGAGGTCCTGAATCGAGTTCAGAATGACAGGCTACAGAGGATTCCCTTGTGCGAACGATTACGCTTCTGGTGCGGCTATCGTAATGCGTATTGAGGGTTCATCCCCAACCGTCTTAATTGAGTAGCTCTTACCCTGATCTATGAACACCACATCGCCCGCGCCGGCTGTTACCGACTCTTCGTAGTCAATCGACCACTCTACCTGGCCTTGCAGCACGACCCACCAGCGATCCTCGGCGGGGTGTGACGTTGGCCCCGAGGCGGTTCCCGAAACCTCGTGGGTGTATGTGGCGTAGTTCCGATTGTCGGAGACTGCAGCTTCTACCCAGTTGCATGATGTTCCGTTGCGATCGATGAGTGAACTGAGCTTAGTGTGTATCAGATTCGGGTTAGTCTGGCCTTCATCTACCGGGATGAGTCGGGCGGGCGGAACACCCTTGATATCGTGGTTGCTGTTCGGATGGGTAACCCCAAACCGAATCGACTGCAGATCCCCTTTTGGTCGAATATCGTGGGCATAACCGGCCGGAGCCATGATGATGTCGCCCCAGTCAGAGAGCACAGGTTCGTACTGGCCAATCTGCCACTGTGTGTGGCCGTCGAGTGCAATCCACCACTCGTTGAAATCGGGGTGAATGTGGGGATCTGGCGGTGTCCCCGGAGGTCCTGAAATCCAGACAGATCGATTGCGCCCGTCTTCTGTAACCCGTTCGGCCCAGCCTTCGCTTGGATCGTGCCTGCCCATTATTTCGGCATGGCGCGTTATTCGTAAGTTCAAAGGGGCGTCCATAACCATTGAAGTTCTCCTCAGTTTCTAGGTGCTTGAGTCGCGAGTGCAGCCTGCATCATCGCCCTAGCGTAGCCGACCGTATAGGCAAATCCGGTGTAGGTAGTGGCAGATATTCCATCGAACGGGAATTCTGTATCAGAGTCGTTTCCCGGTGGGTGCTCCGGGTAGATCAAGCGTGGGTATTTCTGACGAACGAGTTCGCCCATGACGGCGAACATATCTACCTGTCCTTCATCGACCCAAACTTCCGTATAGTCAACATTCGGAGTTCGTGTAACGACATTGCGGAAGTGGACGTGGTTTATCTGATCACGTTCACCAAAATACTTACATACCTCAACAGGATCGTGTCCCAGCTCGCGAGTCACACCGCAATCGAACGTTATTCCGTTGTAAGGACTTGGCACGATATCGGTGAGGCGTTTCCAGCCCTCGATTGTGCTCATGATCTGGCCGCTTCCCCGGCTGATCGGCGCGGGCGGATCGTTGTGGTGCAGTGCGAGTCGGTCGGTTGCCTCTTCAGCAGCCGGTATCACGGCTTTGAGGTAGTAGGTGACGTTATCCCACATCTCGTCCAGTGAGTGGGCGCTCTTGCCCATTAGCGGCGGCAGGTCCTTAATGCGGTCGTTGTTGAAATCCATCAGCCGTGATCCGCCTCGACCCGGCACGACCTTGTATCCTTCGACGATGCGGTGGGCGTAGAAGTTGTATTCCATGACGGGGAGGCCCTGTCGGCCCGCGACTTGAATTGCGTTGATGATTGTCTCGATATCCTCGTCACGACCGGGCTGCGCAAAGATGATGCGTTCACCCGGATCGAACATGATGTTTCGCAGTTCGAGATCTGCTTCGGCAACGCGATCGATATGGCGCTTGAGATTTTCGTCTGTCCAGGTTTCAAGTCCGCCCGTGTCGAGGTGGCCCATGCTGACGCCAAAGATTCCGAGTTGTTTTACACGCCTGAGTGAACGGTCTTCCAAGTTTTGTAGAAACAGTGTGAGTGTAGGGGTTTCATCGGTCTCCGGCCAATGTCCTTGCCCTTTGATCGAATCGTGAATTCCTGCTTTGTCGTAAACCACTCGTAAATTCCTCTTTCTAGACCATTCCATGCGCGACGTACTCGTAGTCGGCGCTGGCGTAGACAGCCTAACGGAAGAACAGGCATGAAGGCTCCGAAACGCTTCAGTCGGTACCCGATTTCCCGACCAAGGAGGGATTTGACGGAGTGTCGTGAGTGTTAAGTCGATTCATCGAATGCGCCGCGCGCGTCTCTGCCAGATTCCTCGGCTACACTCGGGAAATCCATCGCTGGATGTGTTTCGAAATACTTTGCCGGAACTGAAGCGCAGGTACGAGCAGACACCTGTCTAATCAATGGAGGTGATCACAGTTCGTTGCCGGGTGAATTTCTCCAACAACTCCGGATCCGGCTCGGGTAAACCGTTTTCGTAAGGCAACATGGTTTGTCGCTCGGTGAGAACAACTTCAGGTTGCCCAAGATCGTGTGTGTAGAAACGAGAAGAAGGGAACAGATCACCCGGGTAGATGAAGTTCGGAAGGGTTGCGAGCTCGATACACACTGCAGAACCGACTGCACTCTCGAGCATGCCGCCGACCCAGACAGGGACACCTGCGTCCTGGCAGATGTCGTGGATCCTGACTGCGTTGGTCAGACCTCCTACTCGACCCGGTTTGATGTTGACGAATTTACAGGCATCGATGTTCAATGCCTGCTCAACGACTCTAGGGCTGGTTGCCGATTCGTCTAGGCATATCGGGGTGTCGATCGACCGAGCGAGTTCGGCGTGATCAATAATGTCGTCATTTGCCAGTGGTTGCTCGATAAATTCGAGATTGAATTTGTCGATCTCCCTGAACATATCAAGGTCGTCGAGCGAGTAACCAGAGTTGCAATCTATGTGGAATTTTTCGTTTGGGAACGCGGATCGAACTGTACGAAGCATCTCGCCGTCCCATTCCCGAGCGACCTTGAGCTTCACTCGCGGGAATCCAGTGTCGAGCGCCGTTTGGATGTTCCCGAGCAGCATGTCGAATGAATCTTGAATTCCAAAGTCGGCACCGGCTTGAACTTCCCTTGTTGCACCTCCGAGCAGCTTGTGGAGCGGAGTGTTTTTGATCTTCGATTCAAGGCTCCACCAGACGATTTCCAGCGCCGCTTTTGCGAACGGATTACCTTTGAAAACCGAAAGAATGTCGGTCACTTCGGTTGCCGAATCGAAATCGCCGCCAACCACCCTGGGGGCAAAATACTCCGATAAGTTCAGGTAAACACCTGCAGCACCTTCGGGACTGTACGCAGGTCTCTCAAGCGGTGTCGATTCCGCCCATGCGAAGTGATCTCCTGTGGTCGCTTTCACCAGCACTGAGTGGATGTCGTAGTCGGCACCGTACACCGTCCGCCACGGGTACATCAGCGGCATTGCCACATGGAATATTTCGAGGGAATCGATCTTCATTTCGACGAGGTGAGGTCTCGATTGATACGCGTTTGACCTCGATTATTTGGGTCTGTCGGCTTTGGAGTAGCGGCTCGATGGAGATCGTAGCTGATTAGCTCGCGTATAGCGATGATCACTCCGTCAAATATCGGCGACATGTGATGTCCCAATCCGGTCGGAGTTCAGGACCGGGTCGCCTGAGCCAAGAAACATCAGATTAGCCAAGATACGAAGTCGCTTGTTTTTGCTGCGCCGCAGAGGTTACCTTGTTTCCATTCGGATCAAGTCGACTGCTCACGCGTCTTGATCCGTGCGTTTCGGCTTTGTGAGGATTGAAAGGATCAGTCCGAACACAGAGAAAGACGTCACAAGATAATAGGCAACACGCCAGCCGCTCATGAACGAATCGCTCGCAGCCCGATCACCGGTGATGTCGCTCAACGGAATATCGAAACCATCGGCAACCATTACTCCCACCACAACGGCTGAAGCGATTGCCTGACCGGCAACGTTACCGACGTTTCGTGTCAGGTTTGTAAACGCACCTACGATTCCGAACGACCCTCGCGGGACTGCGCCCATAATGATGCTGTTGTTGGGTACGTTCCAGAGACCCATCGCAAGTCCGCTGACAGTCAGTACCACCAGGATCATCCACATTGGTGTGTCCGAGGTGAACGCAGCAAAACTAAGAGACGTGCCGACAAGAATGATGAAGCCGAATACAGCGAAGGGCCGCTCTCCAAACTTATCGCCAAGTCGACCTGCGCTCTGCGCGGCGATACCCATGCCCAGTGACACGAGGAACAGTGCTCCACCCGTTGCGGCCTCTCCGATATCGCGCAGGCTGATCAGGTAGACGGGCATCAGAAATCGCACGGTCGTCGTACCGAGAAATCCCAGGAACCGGGTGGTCACGGCCATGCTGAACACAAGATTCTTGAACATCCGCAGCTCAAGCATTGGTGACTTCGTCTTCAGTTCCCACCAAACGAATAAGGCGAGCATTGCGACTGTTGTGGCGGCGCCACCGAGGATCAATGGATCAACGATGGATACGCCGAAGGGGTTGTTTATGAGAACCACGCCAATCACGATTGTCAAACCAGAGAGTATGGCCCCCAACCAATCGTACGGTTGGCGTTTACCCACGCGTTGCTCACTCACTATCTTTTCCTCGAGTATGAAATAACCGACAATAAACGCCAATACGATGGGAACAGTCAGCGCCCAGAACATCGCCTGCCAGGGCAAGAACTGGAGCATCAGGCCTGCGACGATCGGACCGCACGCCCCGCCGATGGCTACCGCAGTCGTCTGGCTACCAATAGCCTTCCCGCGCTCATGATCAGGGAACACCGAAATTACCATTGCCGTTCCAACGGATTGCCCCATCGAGTTGCCAACCGCTGCGAGTACTCGGGCCATTATCAGGAGCCCAAAACTAGGCACGACCGCAGTTAATACCGATCCGCTTGCAAATAGCACCAGTCCGATCAGGTGAACTTTTTTTCGCCCGATAATGTCAGCCAGGCGACCCATCGGCATCATGAGCGCGCTGATCGTAAGACCTTGAGCAATGACGACCCACGAGACAGATCGTAGAGTAACGTTGAAATCTTCAGCGATCTGCGATAGCGCAACGAAAATCATCGATTGGCTTGCCACCATCGTGACAAACGAAATACCGATGGCCGTGAAAGCCTTCCATTTATAGGAGTCGGATGCAACCGGCTGGTTAGTCGGCTGTGGTGGTGTTTCTGAAACCTCGCTCAAACAGTGGTGCTCGGAGCGATTAAGCGATCGGTAATTGGCATGAGCGCCATACTACTCCGGCCCAGCACACGAAGTGAAACTTTCGGGGTTCAGGGCACGACTTTTGATCGGCTATATCGCTCTTTGCTCTATCCAGTCGAGATCGAATTCAAAACCGAAACCCGGTGCATTCGACGGCTTTACGAATCCGTCCTTGATAACAGGAGTGCCGGGTAGAACTACAAGCTCTTCGAGTGGGACACCCGGAGGAGCGCCTCCTTCAGACCGTTCTGCCCACATTACCGACGGCATTGCATATGCAAGGTGATGACCGTACGGATAGATGGTACTTGCATGCGGAATCACCGTAAGGGAGTGGGCTTCGGCGAGATGGCAGATCTTTATACCGGCGGTCATTCCGCCAACCCACTGCAGGTCTGGCTGGAAGATGTCGACCAGACCGTTGCTGGCGGCGAGAGCAAACGGGGGGATCGAGTACCAGTGTTCCCCTGTGGCAAGGGTCTGGTAGGGAACGCGCTGGCGCAGGTTGAAGTAACTGTCCATATCTTCGGGCAGCATGTAGTCCTCAAGCCATTTGATCCGATACGGGCGCAGCATCTCTGCGATGCGGACCATGTAGTCGGTGTTCATAGACATCCAACAGTCGACGGCAATTTCAACATCAGGCCCCACCTGCTCACGCGCTTGCGCCACCAACTGCTCGGTTCGGTTGAGTCCGGGTAGTCCGGCGTCAGGACCTTCACGCAGAAACAGTTTTATGGCTTTGAATCCAAGTTCGAGAAACCAGGCGATCGAGTTTTCAGACCCATAGGAGATATCGGTATTGCTGGCGTAGCAGAAGATCTTTTCTTTCTGAGGGCCCCAAAAAAGTTCGTAGACAGGACCGTTGAGCAGCTTGCCCTTGAGATCCC
>CAYTAO010000049.1:357-18425 GCA_964435915.1 uncultured Dehalococcoidales bacterium | reverse complement strand
CCAACCCAATTCATCTAACATTCACTGCATCACCACATTGGTATTCATTCTTCCCTCTCTCAGACGTACAAACGCCCGACCCAAATGAAACAGGTCATCCAAAACAACCGCACCGGAACCATCTCCGTTGCCGAGGTGCCTACCCCCTCGCCGCAACCGGGGCAGGTACTCGTCCGGAACCTGTCTTCTTTGGTAAGTGCCGGGACCGAACGCGCCGGCGTCGACTTTGCACGGAAATCTCTACTCGGTAAAGCCAAATCACGACCCGATCTCGTCAGACAAGTTGTATCGAAAGTACGACGTGAAGGCCTGCTCAAAACCTGGAATAACGTCAAAGAACGCCTCGATGGCAGCCAGGCGCTCGGCTACAGCTGCGCCGGCGAAGTTATCAAAGTCGGCGAGGGTGTCGACGACATAGCCGTTGGCGAACGAGTCACCTGTGCCGGTTCGGGTTACGCCTCCCACGCCGAATATGTCACAGTACCCCGAAACCTCGTTGCGAAAATCCCAGAAAATGTCAGCTACGACGACGGCGTTTTCGCCACTATCGGCGCAATCGCCCTCCAGGGCATTAGGCGAGCCGGCCTCACCTCAGGCGAGTCAATCGGAGTAATCGGACTCGGCCTCATGGGCCAGATAACCGTCGCCATCCTGAAGGCGTACGGGCACCCCGTCTTCGGCACCGACATCTCACCCGAACGCCTGCAGGCCGCAAAAGAACTGGGGCTCGATTCGGGCGGAGTCACTGGCAGCGACGACGTTGAAGAACTGGAGTCGGCGTTCTCTGGCGGGTACGGACTCGACGCCGCAATCATCACCGCAGCAACCGCCGACAGCCGACCCGTCAATCTGGCCGGCGAAATCGTTCGTGAACAGGGTCGGGTATCCGTTGTCGGCGATGTCGGGCTTGACGTCTCCCGCCGCACCTACTACCTCAAAGAACTCGACCTCCGAGTCTCCCGCTCATATGGCCCCGGTCGATACGACCCGGCTTTCGAAGAGCACGGCATCGACTACCCCCGCTCCTACGTCCGATGGACCGAGCAACGGAACCTCGAAGAAATTCTGAGACTCACCGGTGCAGGCTCAATTAAACCTTCAGCCCTCATCACACACCGATTCGCAATTTCCGATGCCTCAAGCGCCTACCAACTAATCGTCGAAAACCCCGGGAACGAAAAATTCACCGGAGTCGTAATCGACTACCTGACGGCTGCCAACAACGAACCATCGAGCCACATAAGAACAGGCGCACAGAACCGCAAACCAGGAATCGGTAGCTCCGTGCGATTCGGTCTGATCGGAGCCGGTAACTTCATGAGCGGTACCATTGTGCCGTCCCTCCAAAATGCGGTAAATACGGAAGTCATATGGGTGACAAGCGCATCCGGTCTATCCGCCGCAGATCTCGGCAGAAAGATCGGCGCCCCCACAGTCGGATCCGATTACACCGAACTCATCGCCTCCCCGGATGTCGACGCCGTCATCAGCGCCACAAGACACGACCTTGCAGCAAGAATCGCCATAGAATCCCTCAACGCTGGAAAACCGGTCCACGTCGAAAAACCGCTGGCCCTAACTCTCGACGATCTCAAATCCGTGAGCAGCGCAGCAGCCGAATCAAGTGCCATCCTGCATGTCGGATTCAACCGCCGATTCGCTCCGCTCGTAGTGCCCCTCAAACAACACTTCCAAAACGCCAACACCCCCCTCTCGATGATCTATCGGGTCAACGCAGGCTGGATCGATCCCTCCCACTGGGTCCACGATCCTGTTGAAGGCGGCGGACGTATCCTCGGAGAAGTCTGCCACTTCATCGACCTCATGCAACACCTGACCGACGCCACCCCTGCCAGCGTGGTCGCCAACCGCATCAGACCCGATCGCGAAAACGTGCTCTCCGACGACAACGTTCAGATAGTCATATCGTTCGCCGATGGTTCCTCTGGAACCATCATCTACTCAGCCCTTGGGGCACCGTCGCAGCCCAAAGAACACATCGAAGTACTGGGCGGTCGCAAGTCGGCAACGCTCGACGACTTCCGCTCTCTCATGCTCTTCGACAACTCAACTCGTACCATCAAAAACAAGTCCGGCGACAAGGGTCATGTGAAGCAGTTTCAACTTTTCAGTGAGGCGATTAAATCCGGGAGTGAACCACCGATTCCGACCGCCGAACTCATCGCCTCCACACTTGCCACATTGGCGATCCCGACATCCCTCGAAAGCGGGCAACCAGTAGATCTCGATCTCGCAAATATCGCACTCGTGAACGGCGATCAACGAGACGGTTCTTGATGCGCGTCCTGATCGTCCTGGGCACACGACCCGAAGCGATAAAACTCGCTCCCGTAATCAGAGAGTGCAAAAGCCGCACCAACATTGATGTAACAGTCTGCTCAACAGGCCAACACAAGGAAATGCTGGCACAGGCACTCGGGGCCTTCGACCTCAAGCCCGATATCGAACTCAATCTGATGACCGACAGCCAAACGCTCAGCGGTCTGACCTCCGACGCAATTACAGAAACCACGAGGGTCATTCAAGAGCACTCCCCTGATGTTGTTATCGTTCAGGGCGACACCACAACCGCCATGAGCGCCGCACTCGCCGCCTTCTATAGCCGAACCCCGGTCATGCACGTTGAGGCGGGTCTACGCACATACGACAAGTACAGCCCATTCCCTGAAGAAATAAACCGCTTGTTCATCGACAACATCGCCGAGCACTGCATGGCCCCAACAGAAACGGCAGCCCAGAATCTGCGGAACGCAGGAATTCCCGATGAGCGCATCGAAATCACAGGCAATACCGCAATCGACGCCCTGCTCTCCGTTTCGCAAAAAGTCGGTGAACTCTCCTCTCCCGTTGCACTCCCCAGCGATGTCCAAAATGCAATTCAGTCTGGACAAAAAATTATCACAGTAACCGGGCACCGCCGCGAAAGTTTCGGCGACGCCTTCGAACAGATCTGCCTGGCCCTCCAGGACATCGTCAACAATAATCCTGACGTCGTGATCGCATACCCCGTACACCTCAACCCGAGTGTGCAAGAGCCCGTCTTACGAATCCTGGGTAACACCGACCGAATCTATCTTTTCAACCCGCTCACCTATCCCGATTTCGTCTGGCTTCTTACACACTCATACCTGGTTCTCACCGATTCAGGCGGCGTGCAGGAAGAAGTCCCCAGCCTGAACAAGCCGGTTCTCGTCATGCGAAAAGTCACCGAGAGACCTGAAGGAATCAATGCCGGTTGTGCGAAACTTGTCGGCGTCGACCGCACCTCAATTGCCACAGCCGCTCGAGAACTGCTCACAAACGAAATAACATATAAACAGATGACAGACGTACCCAATCCATACGGCGATGGCACGGCGTCCATAAAAATCGCCGACAGACTCGAAAGGATCCACTAGACCATTGCCACTGCTTGACTTGTGCGTCGTCGGACAGGGACACATCGGCCTACCAACAGCCGTCGCGTTCGCCTCGGCAGATCTCGATGTGCTAGGAGTGGATATCGAGCCGGAACTCGTCGAAGACCTCAATAATGGTGTAACCCGCATCACCGAACCGGGGCTTCGAGACTCGCTTCGGGACGTGCTGAAAAGTGGGCGGTACAGAGCCGCCCTTAAGCCCGAACCCGCCCGCGCATTCATCGTCTCCGTACCGACTCCCATCGACGAAAACGACCAGCCCGTCCTCGACTTCGCGCTTGCAGCAGCCAGATCGCTCGCCCCTCACATTCAGCCGCGCTCTCTGGTGATTCTCGAATCAACGGTCCCGCCCGGCACGACTTCCGGAGCTTTTGCTACCGCCATCGATGCTGAGTCGAAACTCGCCGCGTCCAAATATCTCGTAGCCCACTGTCCCGAGCGGGTTCTTCCCGGTCAGATAATGCACGAACTCATCCACAACGATCGCGTTGTCGGCGGCACGACAGAAGAGGCATCGCAAGCCGCCGTCAACCTCTATCGCAGCTTCGTACTGGGTGAGATCGTCGTCACCGACGCAACAACAGCCGAACTAGTCAAGCTCAGTGAAAACATATACAGAGACGTCAATATCGCCCTCGCCAACGAACTCGCTGAATCCGCAGAGTCGCTGGGTGTCGATGTCTGGCAGGCGATCGATATCGCCAATCGCCACCCCCGTGTAAACATCCACCAACCCGGCCCCGGGGTCGGCGGATACTGCATCCCGGTGGCTTCGCTGTTCCTTGGTGCTGGAGTCGCCGTCAACACTCCCACAATAGACGGCGCTCGAAAGATCAATTCAGCGCAACCCCAGCGCGCCGGCGAAACGATCACCGACCTTCTGGACGACATCAACAATTCGGTAATCGCCGTTCTCGGAGTCGCCTACAAAGGCAACGTGGGAGACGCCCGGGACACCCCCGCCGACGCCATCATTTCCGGTCTCGAGCAATCTGGTGCTACCGTAAAAGTCCACGATCCGCTTGCAACCAACTCGAACCACGAAATCGTCTCCCTCGAAGAAGCGCTCGATGGTGCAGACGCCGTAGTGTTCATCACCGATCACGACCAGTTCAGCGAGATCGATCCTGTCGAAATCGCAAAACTAATGCGAGGTCGAATCGTCTTTGATGGTCGCAATATCGTCAACAAACAGACGTGGGAAGATGCTGGATTCGCAGTGACACTTCTCGGTGACGGCACCGCAAGTCCAGCGCCATGAGCGTCCTCAGTCGTGCTGCGTACATTCGACGGATCGCGGTCGCCTATCTCGGATCCGGAGACAGCCATCTAACGTTCTGGCACGGAACCCCGGAAGCTGCATCCATCATCGAAACCGAGACCCTCGGCCCCTATTACATGCGCTTCGACGCCAAAGCCGACTACTCCGCCCAACTCGACTCCAACGGCGTCCCGATGCTCGACTATCGAGGAGCCAAAGGCCTCCAGTACAACCCGATCGCAATCGCCCAATACTGCCTCGGCAACCACACTCTCTGGCTCGACAACCAGTCAGACGAGCGACTCGAACGAGTCGAATCGTCAGCAACGTGGCTTGTCGATAACCTCAAACCCAACCAGCAAGATGTCCCGGTCTGGGTTCACAACTTCGACTGGGAATACGTCGAGCGACTCGTCGCACCATGGCACTCCGGACTCGCCCAGGGTCAGGGAATTTCCGCCCTACTCAGAGCGCATCAGGCAACGGGAAATTGAAAATACCTCGATGCCGCAAAAACGGCGTTCGAAGCGTTCCAAAGCGACGTCGCACACGGAGGAGTGATCTACACCGATCCCGAAGGAAATCCGTGGATCGAGGAGTACATCGTCAGCACACCAACCCACATACTGAACGGCTTCATCTGGGCGTTATGGGGTGTTCTCGATCTCCACCTCGTAACGAACGACGAGCGCGCAAAATCGCTCTGGGACAACTGCCTCAATACTCTATCGACCCAGCTCGAAACATTCGACCTCGGCCGGTGGTCGCTCTACGACCAGTCAGGCTCAAAAAGGCTCCCGATGCTCGCTAGCAATTTTTACCACTCCCTCCATGTCACCCAACTGGAAGTTATGACCCAGATCACCGGGGATAACTCCTTCGCCGAACTTGCAACGAAGTGGGATCAGTACACTCACAGCCGAATCAACCGATCAAGAGCTTTCGTACAAAAAGCCCTGTTCAAGCTGCTGAAGTACTAAGCCCGGATCTCAATATTGCGAATCCTCTACGTCACAAGTCTTTATCTCCCAGAACCCCGCGCACACCCGATGAGGGTGGCGCAGCTATCTCGCCATCTGGCAGCCCGAGGACACGACGTAACCGTTCTCACCGACGTGCCGAAACGCCCAAAGCAAGGTCTACCCCGGACACCGCAAAAAGCTGTTGCGGCTCACTTACTCAGAAATCGACGGTGACGTAAGAATCGTACGCGTCCCCCAAATATTCCGACCCAATAAGGGATCGACCGTCTCCTCACCTTCTCTAGCTTCACCCTTACTGCCGCTCTTCGATCGCTCACGATGGGACCATTCTACGCAGTCTTTGGCACCATCCCACAGCCGTTCTCACCGCTCGCTCTCTCGTTGGGTTCTTTCATTGGACGAGCAAAATTTGCACTCGAAATCAGAGATCTCTGGGCAGAAAGTATCGTCATTGAACTAGAGTATTCGTACGATTATCAACGAAATACAAGCGTTGAAATCACACGCCCAAGCTTGAAAAAACCAATAACGATTGCAGCAGTTCGGTTCGAAGTTCAGTTATGACGATCCATCGCATATAATTCGAACTCGTGCCGATGGAAGTTTCCCTACCCTCAAACATCTGGAAAGTCGACCCACTTGAACAGTATGATCAACAACTCTTCTCCGGTAGATTGGTCGAACTCCAGCATCCTGATAACTGGCGGAACTGGCTCCTTTGGGCAGCGATTCGTGCAGCGGGCAATCGAAAAATACAACCCCTCGCGCATCGCCGTACTCTCAAGAGATGAACTCAAACAGAGCGAGATGAAAAGGAGGTTTCCCGAAGAGGGCGACAGCCCTATCCGTTACTTTTTGGGCGACGTACGCGACTACGACCGCCTCCGCCGAGCCTTTCGAGACGTCGACATCGTCATCCACGCCGCAGCCCTCAAACAGGTACCAGCCGCCGAAGCCGACCCTTTCGAAGCCGTGATGACAAACATCATGGGTGCCAAAAACGTGATTGACGCAGCAATAGACACCGGCGTATCACGAGTTCTCGCACTCTCCACCGACAAAGCTGTCGGCCCGGCGAATCTCTACGGCGGCACCAAGTTCGTAGCCGAAAAACTATTCGTCCAGGGCAACGCATATTCAACCGCCGACAGCATCTTCAGCTGCTCGCGTTACGGCAACGTAATCGGCAGTCGCGGCTCAGTGATCCCCGTCTTCAAACGACAGCGCGAAAACGGCCACATAACCATCACCGACTCACGTATGACCCGGTTCTGGATCGCCCTCGATCAGGGCGTCGACTTCGTGATGAAGTGCATCGAAATGATGACCGGCGGCGAAATCTTCGTGCCCAAGCTCCCGGTGATGAAAATCATGGATCTCGCCCAGGCAATCGCACCCGATTCCGAAGTAAAAATCACCGGAATTCGACCCGGCGAAAAAATCCACGAAGAAATGGTCTCCATCAGCGAATCGCGCACCACATTCGAATACGACGACTTCTACTGCATCATGCCCGCTTATCACAGCTGGCCACTTGAGCCTCCCACGGGAGGGACGAAAGTCGGCGACGATTTCGTCTACTCAAGTGAAACCTCTGAACAGACTGTTTCCGAGCAGGATCTGCAACGAATAGTCGAAGAATTGTGAGCCCCCAAAAACTGGCAATCAAAGGCGGGAAGCCAACAAGGGAGCAACTGCTCCCCTACGGCCGCCAAACCGTCACCGACGCCGATATCGCAGCCGTAAACAACGTACTCAGATCTGATTTCCTGACTACCGGCCCGGCAGTAAACGCCTTTGAAGAAGATCTTTCAAACGTGACCGGAGCGCCCCACGTCGCAGTCGTCAGCAGCGGCACCGCAGCCCTCCACACTATGTACGCAAGCACAGGTATCGGCATTAGCCCTGGCGACGAGGTAATCGTCCCAGCCGTCACGTTCGCCGCAACCGCAAACGCCGCAGCCTATCTCGGCGCAAAACCAGTCTTCGCCGACGTCGAACCCGACACGCTGCTCATCGACCCCAATTCTGTCGAAACCCTCATTTCGCCCAAAACGAAGGCCATAGTTGGTGTCGACTTCGCCGGTCAAATCGCCGACTACGAAGCCCTTAGAAACATCGCCAACAACCAGTCGATAAAAATCCTCGCCGATGCAGCCCACTCGCTCGGAGCAACCCGCAGCGGCTCGCCCATTGGCCAGCACGTGGAAGCTGCCACCTTCAGCTTCCATCCCGTAAAACACGTGGCCGCAGGCGAAGGAGGAGCAATCGCCTCAAACGATCTCGATCTCATCGAACGGTGCAAGACATTCCGAAATCATGGCATCAACGCCGACCACGCCACCCGAGCAAACAAAGGCACATGG
Organism: uncultured Dehalococcoidales bacterium; assembly: GCA_964435915.1. Classification (GTDB taxonomy): domain Bacteria; phylum Chloroflexota; class Dehalococcoidia; order Lucifugimonadales; family Lucifugimonadaceae; genus Lucifugimonas. The sequence continues at coordinate 10,375 of CAYTAO010000049.1, read as the reverse complement.
TTCTATGAAATGCGTGAACTCGGATTCAACTACCGCCTCTCCGATATTCACGCCGCTCTGGGTTCGTCTCAGCTATCCCAGCTCGAATTGAACGTCGCACGCCGCAACGAGATCGCAACAAACTACGATCACGCATTCCAGCACAACGACGCCGTAACGCCCCTGACGACCGCTCAAAACTCAACAAACGCCTATCACATCTACGTTGTGCAGCTCGAACTCGACACGTTGAGCGTAAGCCGGACCGAGGTGTTCGCCGCTCTACGAGCCGAAAATATCGGGGTCAACGTCCACTACATCCCCGTGCCCTGGCACCCGTACTATAAAAATCAGGGCTACAAACCCGGACAGTGGCCAGCCGCCGAAAATGCCTACGAACGAATGATCACCCTCCCGATCTGGCCGGGAATGACCGACGACGACACGAACGACGTCATCGCTGCTATCGACAAAGTAGTCCTCGCGTACAGGCGGTAGGCGTGAAAACTGTCATCCGAGCTGACGCAAACCACACGATCGGCGTCGGCCACTTCATCCGCTGCATGACACTCGCCCGCGAGCTCAAGGCCGCTGGGCACACAGTCGATTTTCAAAGCCGCTGCGAAATACCCAAACTAGCTGAATCAGCAGTGGGTCACGGCCTGCCGCTAACCCGGATAGAACCCGCCGAATCGGGAGAAGGACCAACGTTCGTCAGTACTGGTACCCACTGCGATTGGGCAATCCTCGATGGATACCACTTCACCGAGACCGGCCACGGCTCAGCACGAAAAATCGCCGATCGTCTATTGATCATCGACGACACGCCACGAGACATCGAATACTCCGTAGACCTCCTACTTGACCAGAACCACGGCGCAGAGAACCAGCAATACCCACTCGCCACCGAAGCCCAGCTTCTCGGCACCACCTTCGCACTCATCCGCCCCGAAATCACCGCACTGCGAGAAACCTCGCTATCCCAGCCCCGAACCAACATCACCTCGGTCGTTGTCACGTTTGGCGGCTCCGACCCAGCCGACGCAACCAGCAATGTCGTCGAAGCACTCGCCAATATCACAACTCACAATCTTCAAGTAACCGTCATCGCTGGTCCTGCAAACGCCCGTATTCCCCAACTCAAACGGCAGTGCGATGAAGCCGGATTCAACTTCCACATCAATCCATCCAACCTCCCAGAAATCCTCAGTACATCCGATCTGGCAATCAGTGCCACGGGCACCACCGTCTGGGAGTTGATGTGCCTTGGCGTACCTGTGTTGTCCCTGTCGATCGCAGACAACCAGATCCCCGCAGCCAGAGCTCTCGAACGAGACGGACTCATCGCCTACTTCGGGAGTTCGTCACAATTATCCCCAGATACACTCAAGCAGCGAATAATCGACAATCTCGCAAACCCGGATAAGCTCGCCACCATGGGACGACGAGCATCCAACGAAATGGACGGAAAAGGCGCAGCAAGAGTCGTTACAACAATGACAAAACTCTCGAACGGTGGCGCCTCGTGAAAGTAGTCGTCTTCGTCAACAATCGCGTCGGTCTCAAAGCGGTCAGATCGATCCAAGACAATGGCGACCAGATCGTCGCGGTCGTCGTTCACCCACAAAAATCCTCGTCACACCGAAACGAAATACTCGCCGCCGCAGGTCCGGGTCAGCTAATCATCGAAGCAATCAATCTACGTGACCCGCAAACCGTTGAACAACTGGCCGCTCTGAAACCCGATACAGGTGTCTCAGCCTTCTTCGGGCACATCCTGCGCCCTAATCTGATCGACATCTTCCCGAACGGCATCATCAACGTTCATCCGGCCTATCTGCCCTACAACCGAGGCGCCTATCCGAACGTGTGGGCTATCGTCGATGGCACTCCCGCCGGAGCCACGATTCACTACATCGATGAAAGCATCGATACCGGCGAAATAATCGATCAGTCAAAAGTAAAAATTTCCCCAAATGACACCGGAGAGACCCTCTACCGAAAACTCGAATCGGCCTGCATCAACCTGTTCGCCGATTCATGGCCTAAAATTGCCCGGTCTCCGGGTAAGCTGATCACCACAAAGCAACTGCCTTCCGAAGGTACCTCTAATCTCGTGAAAGATACCGAAAAAATCGACCGTATCCGCCTCGACTCCCAGTACACGGCTGGAGAACTAATAAATATCATCAGGGCACGAACTTTTGCCGGGCACAGTGGCGCCTACTTCGAGCAAGACGGCATTAAGTACTTCATGCGAATCGAAATCGAAAAAGAAACGAACCAGAACGACAACCAATGACAGACAAGACGCGATATATCGACATAGCCGGCCGCAGAGTCGGAGCGGGCTCGCCTGTCTATGTAATCGCCGAAATTTCAGGCAACCACAACGGCAGCTACGATCGTGCCGTCAGAATCCTCGAAGAGTGTGCAGCCGCGGGCGTCGACGCCATCAAGCTGCAGACCTACACCGCCGACACGCTAACAATCGACTCAGACAACGATATTTTCAAAGTCGGGAATAACAACACTTGGGCTGGCCGCACGCTCTACGATCTATACGAAGAAGCTCATACGCCGTGGGACTGGCAGCCAAAACTCAAGAAACGTGCCGATGATCTGGGCGTCCACCTGTTCTCCAGTCCGTTCGATTTCACAGCCGTCGACTTCCTTGACGAAATGGATGTCCCTGCGTTCAAAGTTGCCTCATTCGAATCCCCTGATGCCCCGCTAGTCGGTTACATAGCTTCCAAAGGCAAACCCGTCCTCATGTCGACCGGAATGGCAACTATGGAGCAGATCGACCGCGCCGTCGTGGCAGCCAGAGAAAACGGCGCAGGCCCCGGCAAACTCCTGCTGTTCAAGTGCGTAAGCTCATATCCCGCCCCGCCCGAATCGATGAATCTACCCACGAATACACATCTATACGACGCATTCGACGTTCCGGTCGGCCAATCGGACCACACGCTCGGAACCCACATCCCGGTAGCAGCCGTCGCCCTCGGCGCGATCGCAATCGAAAAGCACGTCACCCTCTCCCGCGCCGAGGGCGGACCCGACGCCGAATTCTCTCTCGAACCGGCCGAAGTAAGACGAATGGTGGACGATATTCGTGATGTCGAAAAAGCTATGGGCAAGGTCACTTACGGATCAACCGAGTGGGAAAAGCCAAACAAGGTTTTCCAGCGATCTCTAATAGTTACTGCCGACATCCCAGCGGGACAGAAATTTACACCCGATAACCTCCGCTCGATCCGACCCGGCGACGGGCTTGCCCCGCATTTGATCAACGATGTGATTGGGCGAACCGCATCCAAAAAAATCAAACGAGGGACCCCGTTAAGCTGGGACATCGTGGGCGGTTAGTATTCGACTTGCCTGAACTCATTCGACAATTAGGCCTGGAGAGCATTCGTTGCGAGTAGTTGTTTTCGGTTGCGGATCAATCGGCAGCCGCCACGCGAAAAACATCGCAGATATCGGCGGCCACGAACTACTGCTCTACGATCCTGATACACACCGTGCGAATCAACTCGGCTCCGAAATCGGCGCCCAGGTCGCCAGGAGAATCGATGAAGCCATGGCTTCATCGCCCGACGCCGCCCTTATTTGTACACCTCCAGACACCCATGTTGAAGTAACACGACAGGCTTTGGAATCCCGCGCACATTGCTTCGTCGAAAAGCCATTCGCCACCGACTATCAACAGGCTCTGGAAATTACTGAACTCGCCGAGCAGCGAGGACTGACACTCATGGTCGGCTTCAACCTGCGCTTCCACCCCGGCCTCATCAAATTGCAGCAGCTTATAGCCGATTGCGTGCTCGGGCGAACAATGATGGTGCGCGCCGAATACGGCCAGTACCTCCCCGACTGGCGACCCAATACCGACTATCGCAACAACTACATCACCGGCAAGGAATCCGGCGGCGGGATCATCCGCGAAGAAGCACACGAAGTCGACTACGTCCAATGGCTCGCAGGGGCGATAGACGATGTATACGTCGCAGCCGGCAAACTCTCCGATCTCGACATGACAGCCGAAGACTCGGCACTCATGGTGATGCGACTCTCATCGGGCGCACTCGCAGAAATCCACGTCGATTGCGTTCAGCAGGGCTACTCACGCCGCTGCAAAGTAATCGGAACCAAAGGCACCGCCGAATGGGTTTACGAGTCCGGTGTAACCATTACCAGAGGCCTTGAGGATAAAGACGTCGAAACTTTCGATATCTCACCAGACACCAACACGATGTATCTCAGCGAAATCGCACACTTTCTCGATTGCTGCAAAGGCAACGCCGCCCCACCGGTCGACGGCCGCTCGGCCTTACTCACCATGCGCGTGATCGACTCGGCGCGCCTGTCGACAAGCTCACGAAAAGCAGAGCCGATCCAGTGAAATTCGTCTGCATAATTCAGGCCAGAATGGCCTCCAGCCGCCTGCCCGGCAAGGTCCTACTCGACCTCGCAGGCAAAACAACGCTCGAAAGAGTTACCGAGCGTGTCAAAGCAATCGAGCAACTCGATTCGATAGTAGTCGCAACCACCACAGATCCCGAAGACGAACTAATCGAACGTGAAGCCAAACGCCTCGGAGTCGAGGTGTACCGCGGCCACCCATCCGATGTCCTAGACCGATACCACTCAGCCGCAAAAGTCCACAACGCCCACGCAATAATGCGAATCACCGCCGATTGTCCACTGCTCGATCCACAAGTCGCTACCAAAATAATCGATACGTTTCTCGAAACCGAATGCGACTACTGCTCCAACCTCTGTCCACCCACGTACCCCGACGGCCTTGACATAGAACTGCTGACCGCTCAGGCACTAGAGACCTGCTGGAACGACGCTGACCTGGAATCCGATCGCGAACACGTAGCCACCTACATCAGGCGTACCCGATCAGAACGCTTCACCATCGTAAACGTCGAAAACGAAAACAATGTTTCAGACCTTCGCTGGACGATCGATGAACCTCAAGATCTCGAGTTCTTGCGCATGCTGATACCAAAACTTGAATCCAATCAGGGGACAATCACCGAATTCAATAAGGTGCTCGAGGTGCTCAGAGATAACCCTGAGATCGCCAGTCTCAACACCTCGATAACCCGCGACGAAGGCTGGCAAATATCACTCGATAGCGACCGGAAAACGTAAAAGACGGGTCGAAACCCAGCCTACGAAACCGCCAGGCTCTCAACCGTTCGCTCGGCGAATTCACACTGCTCCAAAAGCTCCGGATGGCACATCGTCTCAACGACGTACGTAAATCCATCGAGCACAAACACAACGGTCGTTTCTGTCCAGCCATGGTCCAAGCCGGGGAAGCTAAGTTGAGTATTGTCGAACGATGACACTTCCAGCTCGCCAGATTGCTGCGGCTCGCCAAAGCGATTGATCAACCCTGCGTACTCGACGAGCGCCTGATCGACGCTAAGATCGGAGCTGTTGCGAAGCCGGCGAATCCGAATCGCCGTTCCAAACGTCCATGGATCAGGACCCAGATATGCCGGATCCAGAATCTCTCTCGGTTGAGGAAACACCACCACGACGTCGATCGAATTGCGCACGACGACAGCCGATTCTGTAACTGTCATGTCTAACCCAAATCGATCAAGCGTCACGACTCGCTCGGGGACTCCTGAAACAGGTCGCATGTACTGGCTTAGAGCCGTGACCAGAGCATTTGATGTGCGAACACTCTCAAGCGAGGTTGAATAGTATCCGACGTCAAAAAAATCCGTCTGTGCCGTTCCACAGCAATTCAACTCTTCGAGCGCCAGGATAGTCCAGGCATTGCTGATACGCAGCGACTCCCCAAATCCGATAGCCTCACTGCGTATCTCTGGCGGCACGTTCGTCTCGCTGGCAGCCGAACAGAGTTGAGCGAGTCGGTTGCCAAAAACGTGCAACTGCGCTGCCTGTTGATCCGTTGATTCAGCTTGCGGCCAGGCCGTCTGCAACGCTTCACGGAATCCCGTAAGTGAACTTATTATCGGGTTGAATTCAGCGCCGAAAACTCGCATCTCATCGCCAACAATCGCTGGGTCACGTGGATCCACGGAAGCTACACGAGTCGGAGTAGGAGCTGGTGCGGTTCCCTGTCTCGAAACACCACCGGGCTTGAGATCGCCCGAAAGGCGGCACTCATCGATACTGGCGACTGAAAGCGATAACTCAGGAAGAATGAGATCAACAGCTGTGACTGTTCCTGTTGCTGAACCAGCACCCGCCGTGGCCGTAGTAGTAGGCGGCACACTCGTCGGGTCAGCGATTGTCGCTTCAGGCCCCGTCGTGTTCGAAGGAACAGCGGCAGGGGTCACCGTACTCTCGCTTACCGAGGACGGCTGCTCCGAACCAGCACCCGCCGTGGCCGTAGTAGTAGGCGGCACACTCGTCGGGTCAGCGATTGTCGCTTCAGGCCCCGTCGTGTTCGAAGGAACAGCGGCAGGGGTCACCGTACTCTCGCTTACCGAGGACGGCTGCTCCGAACCAGCACCCGAGTTGCACGCAATCGCCAGAACGGAAATCACGAATAAAGCAATCAGTAAGAAGGCGTGTTGACGGTAGTGTCGTAAAATTGTTTTCAATAGGGGTCATTCGTGTTCACCGCGGTGACGAATAGCCAGGTGCCACAGTGAACTATGTGATGTTACGGTCAACCCGAGATGGATGGATCGCTCAGGATGATTCTCGAAGTACTAATCGAATCACATCATCGCGCTCAGGGTTAACTGCAATCTCCACCAAATTCGGCGAAACTCTGACCGAATTGGGAGCCTCGATCAACTCGTAATCATCTGGAAGTATCACCGACACCACGCCTTCGCGGCCGCGCGTCCCACCTTGAACAACGACATCAAGCGTGTACTCGAACGCATCGCTCTCAAACCGTAGAACCTGTCGAGGCAGCAGGTAATTGAACGTAACCGTTCGGACTTCTTGTGGATTTACTGCCATCAGCCCTGAAATGTGAACACCGTTGTCGTCATACGTCAAGCCGACCGTATCTCGACCCGCGACCTGGCCACCAACTCGAACCGCGATCGAACCAGGCTCAAGAGGCAATGAATCACCGCTAACAAGCTCAGCGCCCAATGGCAAGTAAACTCTGACGTAGTTCCAGTAGCACCCGTCCAGAAGAATTTCATACTGGCCACCAACGTGCTTCTGAACGTCGCAAATGTTGTCTGCGATCACCGAGAGATTTGCGTACTCAAGTTCCAGCTTCGCTCGTGGAGTCTTCACGTCGGAAAGGTCGACTTGATACGAAAATTTTCTGTCGATATTGCGATCAACCTTGTTCCATCCTACATTCGAATCGACCACCGCAAGGCGGTCGCCGCGAGAATTCGATAATGGACCACACCAGCCAATTTTTACGATCTGAGATTGAATTTCCGAAGTTTGTGTGTAAATCATCAGATCTTTACTACCAAAAAGCGATTCGGTAGAAGTCAGTACGTTAATTCCGTTTGCTTTGAGGGTTTCACCATTCATCGAGTCGATCAAAACATCAAACAACGTCGATAGGAAAATGGTCCCCTCCCTGTCTGTGCCTTCCTCGATCGTTGATAGCAAATCCTCAGCTTGAATCACGCCGGAATCAGTCTTGAGCCCATTCATCGCCGAAATGAACTCAATAAACGCCCACTGAGTCAGCGAGATCACGCCGTCGACCTCAACATCCCTGCCAATTGCGTAAATCTCCAACGCAAGCTTGCCGACAGTAGGAAAGTTTGGATCCCAACCCGCATCTCGTAAGAACATTGATCCGGCGTCCATGTGCAAGCGTAGGGCATCGTAAGCGTCGGGGTACTGATCCAGTGAATCGAGATCCTCAAAATGGGCTACTTCCAGGTACTCACGGTCCACCAACATCCCAGCTCGGAACGTCAATATCCAGGAGCTCGAAGTAAATCCACCCGCAGCGCGAAGCTCATCCGATGTCTGCCCAAGAAACAGAAAGCGCCTGGTCTCACCATCCACACCAAATACCTCACCAGCCACCCTTGGCGCGCCGATCATCATCGACGAGAGTTCCAACAACGGCTCGACCCGGCGTTCGAGAACATCGCCCAGTGCTCCAAGTGAAATCGGACCCGACTCACCTAGCTCCAAAAGTAAACTCACGTTGTTGCTGATCGAATCGACGGCTGAAGCAATCTCCTCTTCGTTTTCGATAAGGCTATTCAGAGTCTCAGACAGTGCCTCGCCATCATCAAACAACGATTTTTCGCTTGCCGCGAGTCGGTCGAATGAATCGGCGAATACTCCGACGATCATGAGAAGTGAACCTGCTAGACGGTCGGCGACCACATTCAGTTCATGGAGCGTGCCGATCACATCTCCGTAACCAGTACTGATCACTGCTTCAGGAGCGCTCTCAACCATTTCGGTCGACATACGCTTTATGGCAGCTGTCCTCCGCGCAAGATCTACGATCACCGCCTCGATCTCAGTCGTTGAAGCTTCTCCAGTTGCAAAACTCCTCAACTCATCGAAGGTACCGGTCATTTCCTGAATCATAGTAATGTCGTGAACCAAAACATCAGACAACAATCCAGAGAACCGGGCAATCTCCGCGAGTTGTTCTTCCTGGCCATTCATCCGCCGGCTCAGGGATTCGAAAAATCTGTTGGCGGGCAGATCTTCAAATTCGGTCTTAACAGCCGACGAACGCTCAAGCGAATCGAGAACCTGAATTGAATCGAACTTGAGGGCGGCCAACGAATCCGAAAGATCTACCAGTTGATCCGGGTCAGAAAGTGACACTGAACCGCTCAGAGCATCATCACGGAGTCCAAATGAAGATCGCCCAAGCTCAATTGCCAGTTCGGCAGTACTGCTCCCAATCTCGACCCGCTCTAAAAGCAGCTCGGCCGCCTCGCGTTGCCGGTCAAGCGGAGGAAACAATATCACCACACGAGACGTATACCGCGCTGGCAACAGCCAAAACTTTAGTAGGGAGAATCGTCGATCGAACACCGCAAGCTTTTGCTCGAGTTCTTCTAAACCGGTATCTCCAGACGCCAGCGTAGATCCAAGATTCGTACGGGAAATCGACTCCGAAGCTCTAAATGTCGAAATGAGTGTCATCACGGTGACGGCGACGTAGACTAAGAAAATGACAGCGACAATCTTCACTAAAGACTTACGCGAAACCGTTATCATGCCTCTGGTATTTAAGATGCTGGCGAAAGCTTGAGCCCGTAACTGTAAGGTCATTAATTTCCTGTTATCAATTATGAGATCACACCCGTTGTAATACAGTGGTTCACAAATGTATTACGAGATCGGTAACAAATTCGCTTCAACCCAACCAGTATTCACCCGCATAGTGCGCGTGCACGATAGTGACTTAGCCGATTATTATTGCCATTATCACGAAACTCACGCCGTTTTTTGTTGTTAAAAATATGAGCGGCTCAACAATTGCCCTCTCATTATCACTGGTGCTCGTACTGTTTGCATGCACCACGGACGTAACGTCTACTCCCAACGGAGAAGACTCCACGAAGTCGTCTTCGCGCACTGCCCTTCTTACAACACCAAATTCTGGCGACCCTGGCATAACAGCAAGCCCTGATAATTCCACGCCAATAACCGCCCTACCACCGACAGTACAGTCGGCGTCCACGCCGATAGAACCAACGTCTACAACGGTACCGACCGTCGTAGCAGCCACAGCAACGCCAAACACTGTTGCCTCACCCACCGCCGCGCCAATTACAGTTCTTGTACCTGTAAGCCTACCTACCCCAAAACCCATTCCAAGTGTTGAGCCGACCCCAACCGCAATTCCGACCGTCGCACCTACGCCTACAGCCGCACCCACTACAACAATCACTCCGACTCCGACAATCACTCCGACTCCTACAGACACACCAACGCCAACCACCACACAAAAAACACCCACACCACCACTTCCAGAGCCGCAGAAAGATGCAGGCAAGGATAATACAAACGATCACAATACAGAAGAACAACACCCAGCCTCGTAAAATACTGAAGCGCAAAAAACAAAAAC
>CAYTAO010000049.1:0-347 GCA_964435915.1 uncultured Dehalococcoidales bacterium | reverse complement strand
CACGTGCCCATCGCCGGCCTCGAGGCCTCCCACGCGCAGCTCCGCCTCCCACTCCATCTCTCTCACCTTCTCGGACCGCTACACCTACGCCCACTGCCTCACCCTCTCCTACAATCACTCCTACTCCGACCGCGTCACCTACGCCTACAGCCGCACCCACTCCAACAATCACTCCGACTCCGACCGCGACACCATGGCCAACCCCAACAATTGTCCCGCCAACACCAATTCCTACGCCCGACCCATACGAACCGATAAAAAAAGCGGGATTTTATTCCAACAGGTACGGCGTAATTCTGGAAGAAGTAACGTCGACCGTCGCCGAAGACCAACTTAACGCTCTGTGT
>CAYTAO010000048.1:5793-18522 GCA_964435915.1 uncultured Dehalococcoidales bacterium | reverse complement strand
CGGCTCCGGCTCCGGCTCCGGCTCCGGCTCCGGCTCCGGCTCCGGCTCCGGCTCTGGCTCCGGCTCGGGCTCCGGCGGCTCCGGCTCCGGCTCGTGGGTGACCACTGGGACAAGATGGTACGGCGTGGAGACGTCCAGCAAATTCCTCATCTCGTTCCACGCCCGAAACTTCGGGTGCGCCTTGCGCAGGAGCTTCAAATCGTCATCGAAAGCCTGCCCGAGTTTGAGCAGCCCAGCCTCGCAAAACAGCTCCGAGAGCAGCCGATCAGCAGCAGAGCCTGCGGCCGTGTTGGCGGAGAGGGCAGGCAGGTCGAAGAGGAACGCCTGGCGCGCAGAGGAAAGCTGCAGCAGCGCCACGGCTTGCGTCTGCCCCTTGCCGGTCACTGGCGTGGACTCCGTGTCCAGCCCTATCATCGGCGCTCCGCTTGGGCCGTTGCCTCCTCGCGCCTCCGCTAGCAACGGCGCAAGGTCTGCCGCTGCGGCTGCCACGTCCGCCGCGGTTGCGACCATCCGCTCGTCACAGCCCAATGCCGCAAGCCGCAGCCACGGACAGGCATCTGCCCCGGCTCCACCACCCCGCCGGCCCTGGTACGGCTGGTAGGGGTTGGCCTCGCCCGCCCCGCCCCCCGCGCCCTCCCCCCCGGTGAGCGGGCCGGGGGGGGCCTCCGGTGGAACCGCCGCCGGTGCTGGAAATCGCGCTGGCGGAACCGGTACCTATGACATCACCGGAAAGGGCAATCGCATTACAGAACTCCAGTGCGGCAGCTACCTATTCATGGACGCCAAATACGTGGAAGTTTTTGGCGATCATCCCCACCCATTCCGCACCGCTCTGACCGTGCTCGGAACCATAACCAGTCGACCGGTACCCGGTCGAGCTATCGCCGACCCAGGAATGAAAGCTGTCGCAACCGATATCGATAAACCGAAAGCCGTGGGCATTGAAGGCCTAACAATCAGAGGTATGTCGGAAGAGCACTGCGTCTTGAACACAGAAGGGCCTGCCGAGGATCTGAAAATAGGCGACAAGATTTCGCTGTTGCCTATGCACGGCGACACAACTATTGCACAACACGACTACTATTACTGCGTCCGAAACGGCGTACTCGAAACAATCGTGGAAATAGCCGGTCGTGGTCGGTTCATGTGACGAAAACCATGCTGTAGATTTGGCTGAAAATTAAGAAAGATGCAACAATGACGGATGCCCCGGAAATCTTCGATGGTCACGCCTACTGCTTCCCCGATGTGCGCAAACTGATGGGCTTTCCGTCGCTGGAAGAACAACAGATCCACGTGCAAAAAGCGATTGCGAGTCACCACGTTCAGCCATGGCGAGTAAATGATCACGCACTCGGTAGCACCAGCACTCTCATGGACGCAACAAAGTGGCCGAGCGCCGACGCGCTAAACGACGTGAACTTCCGGCCAACAAGTCACGGTCGCTACGAATGGACCGTCGACGGCGAGGACTACGTCAAACAGTACTTCCCACCCTCGATCGCAGACATGTCGTACTCAGCAGACAACCTGATCGCCGAAATGGACTACGCCAACGTCACCGGTACGCTGTTGCACCGCAATCCCTATCTCGGGCTCGGCAATGACTTCATCGCCGACTGCGTACAGCAATATCCGGGTCGAATATACGGACTTGCACACGTGCCTGAATGGCTCGTTGAGGACGACCCCGAAACGGCCTCTCGTAGTGTGGAGCGAGCCGTAAATGAACAGGGACTTTCAGGAATGCAATTCCTGATTTCGCAGATTCACCTGTACGGAAAAAATCCCGACTGGACCAGCGATGGCTACTCACCGTTCTGGGACAGGTTCGTCGAACTCGGCGTACCGCTGTTCCTGTCGTTCGGCATCAACGAACCGAAACGCGATCCATGGCTCGACAGCTATTTCGTTGAACTGCAGAGGCTGACCAAATGGATGGAACGCTACCCTGATTCCCAGGTGGTGATGACACACGGTTTCCAGTGGAACCTGTTCGGTAAAGACGGTAAATACACTCTTCCAGACGAGTTATGGATACCGTACGAGAACCCGAACCTCAGACTGCAGTTTCTATTTGCCATAGCACTTGGAGGCACGTTCGACTTCCCTCTGCCCCAGGCAACGCCGATAGTCAAACAACTGGTCTCCCATATTGGCGCAGATCGACTAATGTGGGGCACCGATATGCCCATCGTCATGCGCCACTGGACCTACCAACAGAACATCGATTTCGTCGTGAAATATTGCGACTTCCTATCGAATGATGAACTGGCGCTCATCATGGGCGGTACAACCAAACAATTGCTCGGCATCACTTAGCGCAGCGAGAGTTCGTTTCGAACAAGTCTCGGACTATCGACCGTCTATACGCGGACCTCTCTCGTTCCTACGAGGATCATCTGAGCCGCCACGTCTTTGCCCCTCACGGGTTCCACGCGAATCAGCTCGTCGATCGTCTTGACGAGGGCCACGGTCGTCACGACGTGGGGCGCGGTCATCGCGTGCCGGGCGTCTGTCATCTCGACGAGGCCCACGATCGTCGCGAAGCGGACCTCTAGGGGCACCATAATCGCCAATATTCGATCGCCGATCACCTGAATCACGTGAACCTCGCGAGTCACCCGAATCGCGATCAGAATCCCTGCGGTGTCGGCGCGAGTCAGGAGCGTTGCCCCGCGAATCTCCACCGCCACGATATCCAGATTCTCGTGAATAACGCGAATCTGCCTCGTCTCGACGGTACGACGAACTATCGTCACGGTCTCGCCTCGTCGGTCGAGCCATATCCTCTAGTTTCTCCAGACCGGTCTCCATTGCCATCGTGCGTCCCACACCGGTGTATCTCGCCAGCCCCTGAGTTACCAACTGAGCCATCTTTGCTCGAGCAGTGGCGGAATCGATATTCCGGAACCACCTGGCAATCATCAGATAGCTCAACTCACCGGGCGTCAGACTCTCTTCCGTGCCCACTAGAACATAAAGTACGCGCTCGGATGCATTGCCCATCTCACGAAACGCAGGTGCTGACGGTATTACCCCAGTGAGATCCCACGCGGCGAGAACCCACTCTTTTTCTTCGTCACTCAAACGTGCCCACGCCCTCAGGCGTTTGGCCTCCAGATCGGTCGATTGGCCGGAACGATGAGGGACGGAACTTAAATTAATGTTGTGAACTAGTTCGGGCATCGTTAAATGATGAACGTTTTTCGCAAAATCGTCCACACAATCCGTTCATCCATCGACAGCGGGTTGGTCAGAGAAAAAACGTTCCATCGCAACCGTTTAGTTCCCGCCTAACAAACAGATATCGTCAATCTACACGTGATTCAGAATCAGCGACCAAACTGTAATAACGCGATTCTCTGATCGACAACGACCATCCCCTACGTTGGCAGCTGGTAGCAATCGCACGCGATTCCGAATCAAGTTCAGAATGACATTACCTAACATTCGTCTGAAATCGAGAATCGGCCTGTTACCATCTCGGACGTGACAACTTCAAAAATGCAATACGCACTCACAGCGGATATTGGCGGCACCAACATCCGGGCTGCACTGGTCAATTCCGAGGGTCATATGACCGGACGCGGATCGATCGACACTCTGCCTGCACAGGGCATCGAAGATGCAGCCAAGAGACTGGCCTATCTGCTAAAATCGGCCCGTTCTACCGCACCGGCAACAGCCGAAATAGTCGGAGTCGGTGTCTCGACTGCTGGACCAATTCGCCCAACCACTGGAACCTACAACTACCCGCCGAACCTGCCGGGCTGGCACGGCAAGTCGATGAAGGGCGCACTCACCGATGCGATTAACCTACCTGTCTGGGTTGTACACGACGCTACGTTGGCGGCCCTTGCAGAGACACGCTTTGGAGACCACATCGGAGCCGAAAACCTCATCTACGTAACGATAAGCACCGGGGTTGGTGGCGGCATCATCGCTAACAGCGAAATGATCACCGGGTCTTCCGGTGGTGCCGGTGAAGTCGGGCACCTCCCGATTCGAACTGGAGCCTATAAATGCAACGTGGGCTGCGATGGCTGCTTTGAGGGCAACGCCTCAGGCCCTGCCATCGCCCGTATCGCCAGAGACAGGTTTACCAGTGATGGAGCACTGGCCGATCTTGCCGGAGGAATTCCAGTAAACATAACGTCCCGCATGGTGTTCGATGCTGCTGACGATGGTGATCGGGTAGCCCAAGATATTGTTGATTTAACTATAGAAAACGTCAGCATCGGGCTCGCTGCCCTGATCAACGTTTTCAACCCGGAAGCACTCGTGATCGGCGGCGGAGTCGTTCAAGGTCTACAACGCCACTGGGAGAAACTCCAGGCCACGGTCGTAGAACGAGCACTACCAGGCTACGGCGACACCACTCTACTAACCGCCACCCGTCTGGGCGATGACGTAAGCCTACTCGGGGCAGCCCAACTAGCCTTCAGGGAAGTACACCGACTTTGATCGCTGTTCTCTCTCCCTCGGAAGGGCATTCAAGCGTTCTATCAAACTCAGCATCAAGGTCGAACGGCACCGTTCCTCAAAACCCGGACCTGGTTGATCAGATTTGGAACACTCGTAATTGCAGGATATTTTCGGATAGTTAATGGGGCATGTTTACTGGTGGTGCAAGAGTAGCCAACAACGACTGGTCCGGTATCGGATCTAGCAGGCCAGGCTAAGTCACGACAGCGACGCCCGGAGCTCCACCGAATTCCTAAAAATTCTCTTCATGATCCCACGGATCTTGTGGCATAAGGTCGATATCAAACGGATCACCTCGATCCAGCCCCAACTCCTCGGCCTCTTCGGTAACGCCGGTGCCGAAGTCGTCGACTTCACTCGGATCAGGCAGATTCGCCCAGCCTTCAATCTCGGCAGACTCATACCCTTCAGTATCGACCCCCGGCAAAGTATCACCAGCTCCGAACATCGATCGCGCCATTTCCTGCGTCACAACCTCATCTAGGTCCTCTTCGTCCTTCATCGTCTGAAGCGCCTGCTGAGCAAGCTCAACCACCCGCGGTTCAGGGCTAACGAGCAACAGTTCAAGAAGGCCTTTCGCCACCTCGCCACCGATTCGTTCAACTGCCGATATTGCTGCCAGCTGAACTGTCAAGTCAGCATCGTCCAGCGGCACCTCAAGTGCACGTAAATGCTCCTCATCACCCAGCTCACCCATCGCCATTGCAGCTTCATACCGGATCGATGCGACATCGTGCTCAAGATGCGGCAGCACACTGGTTATCCACCTGGGATCGCACGCTCTGCCCATAGCGAACAGGCTGCTTTTCAGGGCGCTTATATCCGAAGAAGACGCAGCAGACTCGATATATGGTGCAAGTCTGTCTCCCCCGAAAACCGAAACGGCCTCTAACGCTTTGAGCTTCACGGCCTGAACTTCCCGCTCATCATCCAGAACGCCATAAAGCACACGTGACAGCACAACACCATCTTTAGACCTCACTTTCTTTTCCTGTGCCATGGCGGAAAGGTAAGCCAATGGAATTGCAGAAGCGGCTCGTACTTCGACCGACGGATCGGTGAGGAGCATGTTACTAAGCGGTTTTATCAGTGCACGATCACCGCTATCTTCCAGCCCCCGGAGTGCACTCAGCCGCACAGGAACACTCGGATGCAGCAAACCCTGCTTGTAGATCGCCTCGAACTCGACATCGGGCTGCTCCTCACAAAGTGCCACCATTCGATCTACGATCTCCAGAACTCGTTCCGACGACCACTCAAGCCACAGCTGACCGAACTCTTCTGCTTCAGGACCTGTCAGATTCGACAGTTCAGGCAGTGAAGCATAGTTAACTGACGCGTCTTCATCTTCAGGAAGTTGATTCAGAAATTCGTCTAAACCCATAAAAACATTTCTCTACCGTTCTGAACCCTGTCACACGCAAGAGCGCGATCCGGCCGACGTCCTATTCCTCTTTGGCGGCCACTTCAATGCCAAGGCATTGAATAGCTGGCGATCGCATCGATCCAAACACCCAGTCAGCCGAATCAGAAGCCTGCTCGACCTGCGAAAGAACGTTGTACACATTGCCTGAAATCATCGTGTCCTTGACTCGGCCAACGATTTCACCGTTTTCAATTTTATAACCTAACGAAACGTTCGCCCGGAAATCACCACCCAATTCGTTGCCCTGACCTGCACCAAGAAGCTCTTCAACTACAAGACCTTCCTTAATTCCAACGATCATGTCATCGAAATGAACATCTCCGGCTGCGATATCGATCACCGATGTGCCCGGCGAAGGCGTTGTGGCCAGTCCACGACCCGCCGCACCCGTCGAGGTCTTGCCAAGCTGACCCGCCGTCTGCAGAGCAAGTAATGGCCCGCGTGCTACGCCCTTCTCTTTCAGGGCGTGCTTACGACTCGCCACGCCCTCATCATCGAAAGGACGGCTGCCACTCGCACCGTTGATCAGCGGATCGTCAAATATCGAAATCCGCTCATCCACAATCTTTTCGCCCCACCGATCACCAAGCGGCGATGAACCGTTCGCCACGTTCTTACCGTTGAAGCCTGACATCAACGGATGAAGTAGTGTTGCGCCCACGCCCCGAGGCGTAAGTATCACCGGCAACTCACCGGAACTCGCGGTTGCCTGCGCAGTTTCCTTCGACCAACGAAGCGATCGACGAACGCTCTGTAGCAGGCGATCAAGTTCAACCTCCCCAAACAGGTGACTCGAACCAAATCCCGCCCACACGTTCAGCATGTCGGTACCGCGAATCAACTGGGCACCCAGTGAGCAGTAGTAGCTAGTCTGATCGTACTCCGCATCGATTCCCGCTGAGTTCATCAGCCGACCACGCCCCGTCGACCAACCAATGCGTACATCACACAGCAGTTCAGGCCATTCGTCCAACAAACGCTCGATAAGACCCTGTCCGGTATCGATCATCGCCTGCTGCACAACCTGAGGCACAGCAGGATCCACGACATCGACCGACGGATATTCGCTCGGTCCCGGAAATTCGAACGCCGCCTCCGAACCAAACGGAACCAGGGTTGCTGCTCGCTCGATAAGTTCCGATTCGCGGCTTGCGTCGGTGGTCGAGGTAAACCCAATACGACCATCATCAATAATCCGCAGCGCTACACCTGATGTGTCGCGGCGCATGATTTCTTTAAGACGATTCGACTCGAATGAAACCGGATGACTCTCCATCTCGATCCGGTAAACCTCGGCCTGATTAAACTTAGAAGCAGCAGCGTTTAGTAGCGATTCGCTCAAAATTTTTGTCTCTCAAAACTTGTAATTATGATTTTTCAGCGCTAAAACGCCTACGCTCCTGATATCAAGCAGTTTTGAATACGGATGTGGGGGCTACCGTTCGATACTGGCAACGGCGACTGCCCACCTTTCCCACAGCCGCCACCCTGGTTCATGCCGAGGTCGTTATGGCGTGGGTGGTGGCCACGTCATTAATTTTCTTTTTCGGCTCAAAAATGGTTCCCGTTATGATTTCCGGGCTGACGGCCTCCTGAATCTCCCTATTACGAATCATGTAAGCCTCTCCCGACGAAAATGTGAACATTTCGTGCTGGGTCATACCGCCATACCAGTTGCGAACATACACGCCGTCATCAACATCCTCAAGCAGGTCAGCGAGAGTCGCTTCACCAGGCTCAATGATCGTGTTTGTCATCCTGACGATGGGAGGAAAGTTGTAGCCAATTGCCCGAGCGTTACCTGTCGGACTTTCACCGAGCTTTGCAGCGGTCTCACGAGAGTGAAGTCGCCCTACCAACTCACCCTCTCGAACAAGGGCCGTACGTGTTGCCGGGGTGCCTTCGTCATCGTACTTAAAGCTCCCACGCAACTCAGGAATAGCTGCTCCGTCGGTGAAATTCAGGTGCTTGCCACCGAACTTTCGCCCCATGTACATAATCTCCCTAAGCTTTTCGTTTTCGTAAACGTTGTCGCTCTCAGAGAGATGACCAAAAGCCTCGTGAACGAATACACCCGCGAGTACCGGATCTAGAATTACCGTCCGCTCCC
Source organism: uncultured Dehalococcoidales bacterium (assembly GCA_964435915.1). Classification (GTDB taxonomy): domain Bacteria; phylum Chloroflexota; class Dehalococcoidia; order Lucifugimonadales; family Lucifugimonadaceae; genus Lucifugimonas. The sequence continues at coordinate 10,498 of CAYTAO010000048.1, read as the reverse complement.
CGCCTTCCAGAGACTTCGCATCCAGTAAGGCAACTGCACGTTTCGCAGCGTCTATCACCTGATCATCGAGATCACGGATCAGATCGAAATCACCCTGCGAGCCGATACTGAATCCTGCCTGTTGAACATCCCCACCCTTACGGGCTTGAGCCGAAACGCGTGAAATAACGTGGACCTGCTCCTGCTCGATATACGAACCTTCGGAACTGCCGAAAAAAGTCTTCCGAGATGTATCACCGTAAATAATATCGACACTGTTGATTCCATCGACCGACCACACCAGATCGTTATAGTGATCCATGATGCGTTTCTTCTCATCGAGAGAAATATCTTTGGGATCGTGCACGATGTGAGCCGGGACAACATCGACGTGAGGTTCGACTTCGCCAAGCTCGGTCTCAGACCCGCCAACGGCTTTCGCCTGGGCAACAGCATCTGTAACTTTAGCCTCAAGCTCATCAAGACCGTTAAAGCTGGAGAAACCCCATCCACCGTTCAAGGCGGCTCTGACATTCCCGCCAAGCCCGCTCGTTTGTGCAATATTTTCGAGTGACTTCCCACGGTAAGTCAGTCTTGAATTATCAGTTTCTTCGATTCGTACTTCGCAGTAATCGGCTCCATGGCCCTTAAGTACAGTATCAATCAGGTCGCGGTATTTCACGAATTTGCCGAGCCTCTTCTAAATATTCAGTCGAACAGCAACTGCCAAAGCGACAATACTAGCAACCGAGTCCCCGAAGTCGTACTAACCAACGACGGCGATAGTGACATTCAATCCCATTGACAGTGATAATCGAAGCCCATGTCTAACAGCCACAGTGAATACCAGGCGGCAATTTCTAAGCTGCTATCACTCGCCGACTTCGAGAGAAAGTCCCGTGCAAACGACCCGCCCGACTTTCACCTTAAGCGAATCGAACGTCTGCTCGGGTATCTCGACAACCCGCATCTCGGACAGAAATACGTCCATGTTGCAGGAAGCAAAGGCAAGGGCAGCACATCGGCGATGATCGCCTGGTCGCGTGCGGCCGGTCGACACACCACAGGTCTATTCACCTCACCGTCGATTCACCGGATAACCGAACGGTTTCGAGTCAACGGTGAACCAATTTCAGAACATGATTTCACCCGGTTAGTCGAAGAGCTATGGCCAGCTGTCGAGCGGGTAACATCCGACGGTGACATCGGAGTAGTTTCTGTTTTCGAACTGGAAACAGCGATGGCGTTCTACTATTTTAAGAAATCAAACGCAGATATCAGCGTGATAGAGGTTGGTCTTGGAGGCAGGCTTGATTCGACGAACATCATCACCCCCCTTGTTTCCGTAATTACCCCGATCAGCCTCGACCATGTAGCAATTCTTGGAAACACGATCGAACTGATCGCCGGCGAAAAAGCAGGAATAATTAAGAATGGGGTACCTGTTGTTTCGTCGCCTCAGGCTCCAGAAGCGCTCGACGTAATTCGTGCGACCGCTGCGGCACGACAGAGCGAGCTTGTAGAATCCGAATCAGCTGTCGACGTTGTGACAACACATGATCTAGGGCTCGAAGGAGTCGAAACTGAATTCAAAATAAACGATCAGTCGATCAACACACACATTCGCCTGCTCGGATCACATCAGATCGATAACACACGAACCGCTATAACCGCCTTGATCAAACTTACAGAAGCCGGTATACATACTCATAATGAAGCGATTGCCGTAGGAATTGAGAACGTTGAGTGGCCCGCCAGGCATCAATTGGTGACCAGTGATCCAGTGCCTGTTTTCGTCGACGGGGCGCACAACGATGCATCGGCCATCGCACTAAGAGAATCGATCGAGCACCTGTTCCCCCACCGAAACAAAACCTTCATAATTTTCGGCACAATACGGGGGCATGATCCCGCTGCTGTCATACGAGAATTGACGCCTCTTAACCCAAAAAATATCGTAACTGAGTCCAGGCATCCCAAATCCCTCACTAATTCAGAACTGTCACAAGCGTTGGGAGCGAGTAAAATTCCTGTGTCCGCAGTGACACACAATACGCACAAAGCGCTGGCACGAGCCAAAACACTGGCAGGGAAAGACGATCTGATTCTCGCAACTGGATCACTGTTCATAGCAGCAGAAGTAGTTGAAATTGAGCACGGAATAGAACCTGAGCTGTACCGTGATATAAAACTCCCACCTCGACCAACAAAAATATCGAACACCAAATAAATGACCAGCAACAACGAAACAAGAGTAGTAGTTACGGGAATGGGTGCCATAACGTGCCTTGGTAACTCTGTCAAAGAATTTTGGACTGGGCTCAAGAACGGGCAGTCTGGCATCCAGCAAATCAGTCTCGTAAGCCCTGATGGATTCCCATGCAAGGTATCCGGCGAGATTCGTGACTTCAACGCCAACAATTACATGGATCGAAAAGAAGCCCGTCGAATGGCACGTTTCTCGCAATTTGCCGTCGCCGCCGCCCACCAGGCCGTCAAAGACGCTGGTCTCGACTTCGAGAATGAAGATCTCGACCGAATCGGTGTCCTCGTAGGTAGTGGATCAGGCGGACTTCCTGAAACCGACCAGCAGGCTGAAATACGCGTCAAACGTGGTGTGAGCCGCATGAGCCCGTACTACATACCAATGATGCTGGTGAACATGGCATCGGCAAACATCTCACACACATTCAACCTCACCGGATACACAAACACCTGCGTAACAGCGTGCGCAGCAGGCACTCAGTCGATCGGCGAAGCAGCCGAAGTAATTCGCCGAGGCGCTGCCGACGTAATCGTGACTGGCGGCACAGAAGCTGGTATCTGTGAAATCGGTATGGGCGGCTTCAGCACAATGCGCGCACTGTCAACATGGGACGGTGACCCCGCAAAAGCCAGTCGTCCGTTCGATGCTAATCGAGATGGTTTTGCCCCTGCCGAAGGCAGTAGCATTCTCATCCTAGAAAGCCTCGAACATGCTAAAGCGAGAGGCGCTCACATCTACGCAGAAATCGCCGGCTGGGGTGTTTCTTCAGATGCCTACCATCTCGTCCAGCCTCACCCGGAAGGTTCCGGCGCTGCAAAGGCAGTAATCCGGGCACTCGACAACGCAGGCGTGGAACTCGACGAAATAGACTACATCAACGCTCACGGCACTTCGACGCCCATCAACGACGCATCAGAAACAAGTGCCATCAAGCGAGTGTTCGGTGAACGCGCCTATGACATCCCGATCAGTTCGACAAAATCAATGGTCGGACACTCGCTCGGTGCATCGGGATCCCTGGAGGCAATCGTCTGCATTAATAGCATCAACGACAACATTCTTCACCCGACAATAAATCAGGAAGATTTAGACCCGGAGTGCGATCTCGACTACATCCCGAACGTAGCTCGAGAAGCTGAAGTCAACATAACTCTCTCGAACAGCTTCGGTTTTGGCGGCCAGAACGCCTGCCTCGTAATCAAGAAATTCGCTTAGGCCTCAACAGCGACTTCAAAATTGAATCGAAGCGCGCAAACGAACCTACAAAGTAGGTTTGTGCCATACAGCTACGAGACTCAACGAATCGCTCGTAAACGCCTCGCGGTTCCAACCTGACCACCGCTCGTAAGGCTTCATTCCCGCAAGCTCAGCCATCAAGTCAAGCTCCGATGGCCATACATAACGGAACGGGCTTGAAAAACGCTCCCAATTGCCGTCTACGAGTCTGAAGTGGTGCGAGATAAGACCCTGCTCAGCGAGGTTGTATTCGTCGAACCCAAGATAATCTTCGTCCACCTGAAATGGGCGAACCGTCTCACCATACGGAAGGTGTTGCAGCTTCGGAATCCCAACTTCAATGACAAAGTATCCACCTGGCTCCAAATGAGCTGCAACGTTCCTAAAACACGCGACCTGAGCTGCCTGCGTCGTGAGATTCGAGATCGTACCGAATACCAAATAGGCGACTCTGAACAATCCATCAACGCTTGCAGTCGCAAAGTCACCGATAGTGATATCGATCTCCTCCCCACCCGGTTTTGCACGCAACCTGTCGGTCATCGCTACCGACATCTCGATTCCGGCTACTAGCACTCCACGTCTCGCGAGGGGCAGGGTAATCCGCCCTGTACCCGAACCGAGTTCCAAAGCACGACCATCTCCGGCAAGATCCGCTAAAAAATCAACTGTGGGATTCACAATTTCGGGATCGAACTTGTACGCCAAATCCCTGTCATAAGTCTCCGCAATATGTTCGTAAAAATATCCGTCTTTGTGCATTCATAAATGTTACGCGCCGAATTCAGAGAAGGGTTAAAACCTAACAACGATTAGTCACGGAAGGTGTCAACTCGGGAACACAATCACCTTCGAGCCGTTGCGCGCCTGAATCCTCACCCGGCTGTCCGCTTCGAGCCCATTTGCTGCCCGCCTTCTGACACGAAGCAACGTCCCCGAATCTAGTCGTATGCTGTACTCACTGAACTCACCCTCAAACTCCCTCATCTCGATCGTCGCGGTCCTTTGTTCACCCTCTTCAGCAGGCTCTATCTCCAGCTCCGACGAACGCATCCAGGCAAGCACATGCCGACCGCAGCCCCATGAGCGACCCCGAAAGAACTCCAGTCCCTTATACGAAGATTGCCGGAGCGGTTCTCGTACTCGCTGCCGCCGTAGGTAGCGGGTCGATGCTCGGCGTAACTATCGAGCCGGAGGAGACTACGCAGCTACGAATCGAATACG
>CAYTAO010000048.1:0-5783 GCA_964435915.1 uncultured Dehalococcoidales bacterium | reverse complement strand
ACACCGCCCCTAAACACCCCCGGAATCAACTCACAAGGACCGATCAATCTGGCAACGGATGCTGAAACCGGATTCTGGTACACCTCTTCCGGAATACCGATCTGCTCGATACTGTTCTCACCCATAATCGCAATTCGATCCGATGTAGCGAGCGCTTCCTCACGATCGTGCGTAACCAGCAGCGTCGTCGCTCCAGATTCGGTAGCGATTTTCTTTATGTCTCGACGCAGTGCAGCCCTCAGCTGACGATCAAGATTACTAAACGGCTCGTCAAGCAACAGCGCAACAGGGTCTGGTGCAAGCGCTCGCGCAATCGCAACTCGCTGCTGTTGCCCACCAGAGAGTTCATGAACGTACCGGAGTTCATAGCCGCTCATGCCCACCATTTCGAGAACAAAAGAAATACGTTTACTCCTCTCCTCCGCCAGCAATCCCTTGAGACCGAACTCCACGTTTCGTTCAACCGAGAGATGTGGGAACAGAGCGTAATCCTGAAATACAAGCCCGATTCTGCGCTGGTCTGGCGGCACATGAACAAATGACGAACTGACCAGTTGACCGCCAACACGAACATACCCTAAAGAAACCTGTTCAAGTCCGGCAACAACCCTCAGAGCTGTCGTTTTACCAGCTCCACTTCTGCCCAGAATGCTTACGAACTCGCCGGCCCGGACGAGCAAGTTGAAATTACTGATCACTGGTTCATCTGATCCTGGATAGCTGCACTCGACTCCCTCAAGGTGAATCACACCTGTCTCGGTCGAAGCCGATCCAGCTACCGCCATAGCGGGCAGAGCCGCGGCAGCCGGAGAACGCACAGGAGCATCTGGTCTCCGGTTCCAAGGCATTCTCATCGTGATACCTGATCGAACTTAAATGAACTGTCCGAAACGCCCGACTTGTCGCCGTGACCTCGCAGGGTGAGATAAGCCGTTGGAACACCTGCTACCAGAACCAGCATCAGGGCTGCCGCGGCGGTCTTCGCGAAGAACGCGTCTGATGCGGCATCCCAAATAGATCCCGAAAGCGTTTTGTAACCAATCGGTGAAAGTATCAATGTCGCCGGAAGCTCTTTCATTGTCAACAGGAACACCATAGCGCCACCTGCGAGAGCGCCGGGCATTACCAGCGGAATCGTCACGGAAAATATCACTCTCCACTGGGAACGCCCGAGAATCTGGGCCGCCTCTTCGATTCTCGGACTCACCTGCATTAACGAACTTCGTAATGGACCCAAACTCGCGGGCAAAAACAGTACGCCATACGCAAACACCATAAGCCATATCGACTGATAGAGCGGATGCGCCACGTTAATTCCAAAGAACACCAGAGAAAGTGCGACTACAACGCCCGGTAACCCAAACCCGATATACGTCGAGCGCTCAAACAGTCGACTCATTCGACTCTGGAATCGGACGGCAAGTATCGCGACAGGCAACGCCGCCAACACTGTAACTACGGCAGCCAGTAGTGATACATACAGAGAGTTCCGAGCCGGTATCAACAACGGAATCAACTCCTGATCGTTGAGCAAGCCGCGCATAAGCCAGTAAACAAGCACACCCACCGGAATGACCAGTCCTAATAGAACCGGTAGTCCAACCCCAGCTGCACCAACCCAACGCAGTCGACCCAGATCGACTCTCCGGGAGCTCCGGACTGCACCAACCGTGCTGCGATGGTAGGCACCGCTCCCACGAGTAAAGCCTTCACCCAATAACAGCATCACAGCTATTACCACCAGAACCAACGACAGCGCCGCGGCAAGTGTTCGGTTTATCAATTCGTAATGGATCATGATTGTTGATGTAAACGTCTGATAGCGAAGCAACGCCACCCCACCGAAATCGCTCAGCGTATACAAAGCAACGAGCAACGATCCACCTGCGATCGCTGGACGAAGCATTGGCAATGTGACAGCACGGAACGTATGAACGGGTCCATAACCCATCGCGCGCGCCGCCTCTTCTAAAGCCGGATCCATCCTGTGGAGCGCGCCGCGAACGGTCAGCAGAACGTAGGGGTAAGTCATCAAAACCAGCACAAGCGTTGCACCGCCGAGACCGTATATCTCAGGCAGTTCGTTTACTCCGAGTCCCGATAGCCAACCCTGAATCACGCCTCTCGGCGAATACATCTCGATCACCGTCGTCGCCATCACAAAACTGGGCATTACCAACGGCAAAACTGAAGCAACAGAAAGCACCTTGCGAAGCGGAATATTCGATCGGACGGTGAGCCACGCCACCGGAACTGCAACCACCACGGAAATGATCGTGACCAATGCGATCAAAATAAAAGTACGCCCAACAATGGCTACTGTGTTGGCTCGCCAGATGGCGTCGAGCCACTCCGATCCAACTCCTACAGACCTAACAAGTAGATAACCAACTGGTATCAACGCCGCAAGCGCGACAGCAGCCGACGACGCTGCCAGGAACGCCGGCGGCCGTTTGCCATCGGTGGTTTGCCACCCGGTTAATATGACGTTTGAAAAGGTCATATCAGCACAGCTCAGCGATTCGTCAGTACATCATAAATAATTCGTATATACAAATATAGACATCAAGCATACACATCTATCCCGTTCAGTCAATTAGTGAATATGAGAGACGTATGAGGAAATTACACTGATTGTTTTGTTCATAACAAATATATTTACGAAATATCATATATCCGAACGAATTATTATATTCGCATATACGAAACATATGTTGAGTACACCAACTAGAAACGTTTCAACTCATGATTCGAAAATATGAAACTTTAAGTGAAATTCGTCGTATCCAGATAAGGCATCCGTAACGCGGTAGCACCTACAATCCGTAATGGTGGAGTTAATAATGTTGTCCATTTACGGCGCTTAACCCGAACAGCAAACACACCTGCCAAACAGCGTATGTCCCGAATCACCACAGCCCCCATACTTCACCACTGGCTTCTCATGCAATACGACCGGACGTTCTACGAGTACGATGGCGATCAGGGCGCTGGTACAGACACACTCTGCAAATCGACTCTCCAGCTGGTGCCAGACGAACCCGAACGCGACATCGTCGAGACAACCGAGTCCACTGAAACTAAACCAACGAAAGCACTTAGTTGAAAAGTCTGATCCACCCCACCGTTCTAGCAATTGCCGCCATATTGGTGATTGCCGTTGTCGGATCTTGTTCATCATCAGACAACAACGAAGGTACAGAACAACCTACTGCAACGAAATCGGCTCCATCAGCAACACCTGTACCGACCGCTCGGCCAACAGTAACCCCGGCCCCCCCGCCCACGAGCACGCCCGGCCCAACAGCAACTCCAGCACCGACCGCGACTCCTACTCCGGTACCCACAGCAACACCAACACCCCCGCCACCCCCTTCTCACGTTCTTGAAATGGGAAGACTTCATGCTGAAAAAGGCGTTAACTTCGACACGCTATCCATATCCCTGGTCGAAACTGCAGAGTGGAACAGCGCCGCACTCGGATGTCCCAACCCGGGCGTTTTTTACAATAAGTCCGCCGCCCCCTACACAGGGATGATCTACGTAATCACCAATGGCACAAGCTTCTGGGAATATCACTCGAATCACGATGATTCAATCGTCAGAAGATGCAGCGAAATCAACCCACTGACCGACCCGATCGTGAACATCTCCCAGAGTGCAGATCTTCAAGATGCAACTAAACTCACGCTTATGCGCCGAGACACGGACACCGGAGAATTCGTTGTGCGGCGAGAAATGTCCAAAGCAGACATGGCTTTGCTCGCCAACATTCTCGATCTCGACACAAATCTTCCGGCTGCCCAGCCATGCAACACCATCTTCAGACTCGATTTCGAAATCCCTGATGGCGACGTCGAAATCGAATTTATCTGTGAAGAAAACTACAAAACATTCGATATTTTCTGGAACGGAATGCAAGGCACAGCCCTCGTAATCGGCAACATTATTGGGCCATACCTAACCGGTGATCCGATTCCAAGCCTGCCAACTGCAACACCGTAGACAGACTCAACAAAATGACAGACGAACTTGCTAATAGGCGACTGAAAGCAGGCAAACTCCCTCCCGATCTGCTTGCCAGTTTTCTAAGTGATCTCGGCCCCACCGAGCAGCGCATCCTACTGGGACCAGGCGTCGGTGAGGATGCCGCGTTCGTTTCGTTTGGCAGTTCAACCCTGATTGCGAAATCGGATCCGATCACTTTTGCCACCGACCGAATAGGTTGGTATGCAATTCAGGTAAACGCCAACGATATTGCGGCATCCGGAGGAACCCCGAAATGGTTCCTTGGAACACTTCTGCTCCCGGAAAACGAACCAGCCTCGACTGCACAAAAGATATTCCAGCAACTATACGCAGCGGCAAGTGAACTCGGCATCACCGTTATTGGAGGTCACACCGAAATAACTGTCGGACTACCTCGCCCTATAATCGCAGGAACTATGCTCGGTGAAGCCGCACCTTCCGAAACAGTCAAAACATCGTCGGCAAAACCCGGAAACGACGTGATCCTCACCTCAGGTATCGCTATCGAAGGTACAGCCATCGTCGCCCGTGAAAGCAAAGCCGACCTGCTCGATGCGGGCCTTTCCGAAGCCACAGTCACCGCTGCATCAGAATTCCTCGTTTCACCAGGCATATCAATCGTAAAAGCAGCAAAAATCGCGATTAAAACAGGGCATGTAACAGCCATGCACGACCCCACCGAAGGCGGACTGGCAGGTGCGCTCGGCGAAGTAGCCTGTGCATCTCAAACTGGGATAACAATCGACGCCAGCGAGGTGACAATCTACCCGGAAACCCAATCTGTCTGTGCTGCACTCGGATTGGATCCCTGGGGCCTAATAGCTTCGGGCGCACTGCTCGTTACAGCCGCCCCCGATGGCTCGCACAGCATCATCGACGCACTCACCCGCTCTGGAATTTCTGCGGGCGTCATCGGTAAGATCACCAATCCCGAAGGAGGACTCGTGCGTATAACCAATGGAACGAAGGAACCCCTCCCCACGTTCGACCGGGATGAAATCGCACGTTTATACGGCTCGTAAACGTAGAAAGATGTGCGCCGTAAACTGAACGCTCGACTCAGCCGCGTATGTTCCTCTATCGACCTAAGTTTAATCAAACAATTAGAATGGAACGAACGACACGCTGAAGCGTGAAGATAAAATTCGGCGATACGCTAACGATTTATGACAACCACCCAACAGAGTGAATCAGTAAAAGCTCTCCTGCACTCGGTCAACAAGTACCTCCCGCAAGATCGTGCCGCATCAGTTCACGCCGCTCTCGACTACGCGATCAACGCCCACGATGGCCAGAAGCGCGTTTCGGGTGAGGAGTTCGTCGAGCACCCCATCGCCACGGCATTGCGCCTGGCAGATATGAAACTCGACACCACGACGATCGAGGCCGCGCTCCTCCACGATGTGATGGAAGACTGTGGTATCAGCTTCGGCGAGCTCGAGACGGAATTCGGAACCGAAGTCGCAAAGCTAGTCGATGGCGTAACAAAGCTAAAACGCCTCGACATGATTTCTGAAAACAGCGCGATGAAAAAGCAGATCGCATCGCCTGAAGCGACACGCACTGCATCACTCCGCAAGATGCTCGTTGCTATGGCGGAAGACGTCCGAGTTGTCCTCATCAAGCTGTCCGACCGACTGCACAACATGCAGACGCTCCAGCACCTACCGGTGCCCAAACAGCAACGCATTTCTCGTGAAACGCTCGACATCTACTCGCCGCTGGCTCACCGATTGGGAATGAGCGACATAAAG
>CAYTAO010000047.1:6822-18785 GCA_964435915.1 uncultured Dehalococcoidales bacterium | reverse complement strand
GTACCCAGACAGATTCGAGTCCACCTCCTGGCATTCTTCCCGGCAATCTAGAAAATTCTGAATACATGTTGATGGGCATCGCACGCTTCGCTGATTTATTCCACGAGTCACGTCGTGCGGGTGTGTTCGTAGCAGGCTGACGCTGTTTTACGCGTACTGCTTTGATGGACTTAATCTTCAACTTTGTCCTCATGAATTTCTGGGTGAATTCGGCAACGATTGCGGGTCGAACGAATGCGTTCATTCGTCGAACGTCATATGCTTGCGGCGGCGACAGTTTAGCAATGCACACAGCATGACACGTGAATGATGACAGAATCGCTACGAATGCAATCAAGAACAGTCGATATTGAACAGCTCGCGTGGTCGTGGTCTGAAACCCCAGGTCTCGAAGAACTGAGCGTGACCCGCATACACTCTTCAGGCGAAGAAATCGAGATTCCTGTCGCCCGGATTCAAGGAGCGAGACCTGGACCGCAGATGACTGTGATGTCAGGCATGCACGCTGGCGAATACTCGGGGGTTCTCGCTGCCCAAAAACTCATTTCAAAGGTGAAGCCTGAGGAGTTGTCGGGATCTTTATTGGTGATCCCAGTGATCTCGACCCGGGCGTTTATGGAACGCAATATGCAGCTCAACCCGGTCGATCAGAAGGAAGTTCACTTCATTCGACCCGGAAGCCCTGACGGAACGTACAGCGACATGTTGATCGATACCTTGTTCGAGATCGTAAAGGATTCCGACTACCTGATCGATTCACATGCTGGCGAAATGGCACAGGCGCTCATGTCGTGGGTTCCCGTTCCAATGCGGGGAGCAAACGAACTTAGCAGCAAGTCGCTTGAGCTTGCTCGTGGGTTCGATGTTGAGTACATCGAACCCCGATACGATCTTCCGTCGATACCACCGTTCTGTGTAGCGTTGCTCAATGCTGGAATCGCCAACATATGGGTTGAATGTGGCAAGAATGGTGTACCGACCGAGCAAGATACCGCTACTCACTTCGATGGCTACATCGCTGCCCTTCAAACTATGAAAATGCTACCTGGGGATTCGGCTCGACCCCGCCAGAAACTTTTGAAAGGCACGCGTTCACAGATCAACTCTGAAATTTCAGGCGTTTGGCATCCTGCGGTCAAAGAAGGCGACGTGGTCGAGACGGGACAGTATCTGGGCCGGCTCACCGATTATTTTGGAAATACGCTGGAAGAATTCCACTCCCCAACGCGGTCGCTTGTGTTGTATTACTGGTCTAACCCGGCGATAAATGCTGAGCGACGACCCCACGGCTACGACTGGCACAGCGGTCTTGTAAGTCTTTTGGATCTTGAGGAGTAAATTTTTGCCCGACTTTCCAGTGTTTCTCGCACACGATCATATGCAGCGTGCTGAAGATTTTCAGCGTGATCTTGATGGTGGGGTGAGTGGCAAGATCGTTCACCTTACGGTCGACTCGTGGATCGATGCTCCGACTAAAGAAGGGTACGACCACGCCTACGATAGCTACGATGGCTTCCGTGATCGTGCTCTCGGCGCGCTAACGAACTTGCACGCAGTTGCGAGTGAGCCTGAAAACAATGTTCGTGTCGTCAGGGAATTTCGTGACATCGAGACCGCTGGTCATATGGGGCAGTTGGCGGTTATCGCGGGTAACGAAGGCGGGAAAATACTCGGTTCTGATCCCGATCTTCTTAATGCGTGGTTTGATCTTGGTTTAAGGCACGTTCAGTTCAACTGGGCGATGCCGAACCGCTTGGGAGCCTCGCAAGATCAGGAAAACGACCCTTCGCAACCTGGGCTAACCGAGTTTGGGGCTACGACAATCCAGACCATGAACGAAAAGGGCATGATAGTCGACGTTTCGCACTCTGCACCCCGAACAATTCTCGATGCACTGGATGTCACCAACAAGCCGATATTGAACTCACATTCGGGTGGTCGGTCGATTGCCGATAAGCCTCAAAATCTCTACGACGATCAAATCGAGGCGATGGCTGACAACGGTGGTGTTATCGGCGTTCATTTCTGCTCACGTCTTGTACTAGGAGTGAACGGCATTCAAGCGGGTATCGACGATGTTGTAAAGCAGATTCGGTACGTCGCAGATGTAGGCGGAATCGACGTTGTTGGACTTGGCCCCGATTGGCTACTTGGTGATCCGGTTCGCGACGTACCGTATCTACGCAACACGAATCAGGAAGATCTGACCTGGGCGAAAGGTCTTGAAGATTCAAGCGATTTGCCTAATCTTTGGGATCCGTTGGTTGGAGCCGGATTCACGGCTGGAGAGATCGAGAAGATTGCTGGCGGCAATATGCTTCGTCTCTTCAAGGACGTGCTGCCGGGCGGGAACGACTAGAAATGCATTCACTAGAACGTCCAATGGAACAGGAAAAGTAATTGGTATCAGGATTCAATCACACAGGCATCATCGTAAATAACCTCGATCTAATGGTCGATTTTTACTGCAATGATCTGGGCTTGACCGAGCTCAGTCGAGGTGATTCGGACGCCCCCCCGGAAGGCAATCACACCGGTATTCCGGGCTCACGGCGAACGTTGGTGTTCGTTGGGTTCGCTGAGGGGCACCGAATCGAACTTGTGAAATATCACGAGCCTGAATCGGTTGTGCGTGACGACGACATGACTAGATTGGGTACGAATCACATCTGTTTCAACGTTGTCGATATCGAGAAGACACACGCTGAACTGTCAGAAAAAGGCATTGAGTTCGTGACCGATCCGATCATTCGCCTCAACGACGATGGCAGCAAGCACGGCATCGTCTACGCACGTGACCCAGAAGGCAACTGGCTCGAATTTATCGAGTAGTTTCACTGTCGAAACCTACTGGAACTTATGCCGCATTCGAACTCCGATCAGTTCGTTGTCGTGTTCAGCAATGATCACTGCACCTTTATGTTCGCCATTGATGAACAAGCTAGCGGTTTCAGAGGCTTGAATTATCGGCTATGGCGTACCGCTAAGTTCGATAATCAGATCGTTGGTCATCTCGACAACCCGAACTTACTCGGCTGAAATCGTCAGGTGAATTTCCATCTAAATATTCGCTGTGTCGTACGCCCACGCTTTGATTAGGTGATGGGCGATGGCAATTGGTCCGGGAATGCTCACGCCTTTGAGTTTGTCTTCGAGCGCGAGTTTCACTTCGTCCTTTGTGAACCAGCGAACGTCGGACATCTCACCCGGATCAGCGACGATCTCGTCGGAAATCGCTTCGGCGTGGCAGCCGATCATCAGTGACGACGGGAACGGCCACGGCTGTGACGAGTGGTAAGTCACCTTGCCTACTTTGAGACCGGCCTCTTCCATAACTTCGCGTCGAACTCCCTCTTCGATCGCTTCGCCTTGATCCATGAATCCTGCTAGGCAAGAGTAGAAACTAGAGTTCTGACGTGCGAGTGTCTGGCCCATCACACACTTGTCCCCCTTGTAAACAAGCATGATTGCGACAGGATCGGTTCGAGGAAAATGCTGCGAACGGCAGTTGGGGCATTGGCGCATAAGCCCACCGCGAAAGCTTTGGGATTCCGTTCCACAAACTGAACAGAACCGGTGTTGGGAATGCCAGTTCAGGTTGGCTCGGGCTTGAGCGAGAATTCCCGATTCATCCTGCGAAATGTCTGTTGCAGCGGCCCTACCGTCTTCGAAAGTAGCGCCTGAGACTAGGGAGGCTATCCCTGAGGGATCTTCGACAGCTGATATGTCGACCGCAAAGTGCGGATTTCGGTCGGAGTCGAATCCTAGAAATTTTGGTCCGCCGGCTTCTTCAGGAAGTCCGTCGAGAAAGTCGTGACCTATCCAGGCGAGTTCAGCGTTGGGGTTTCGTCGTACAAGAGGCTGGAGTTTGTGGAAAGGCAGCAACTTAGTGTTGTCTTGCTGAATCATCTTTTTCAGTAGCTCTTCGTCCCGGCGTTCAAGGTCGCCTCGGTCGAATGTATTTCCGGCAAAGATGTGGGTGTAGGACAAGTGATTCAGCTCTCGATAGTTTGTGAACGGTTCCCAGCTCGCCACTTTATCAGTGGGCGGGAGTTTTGAGCATCCGAGTGCTTTCATGAACCTTTCGGCGCACCTGTTTACGAAGCGATGGTTTAAGCACAGCGATTATCCGGGCTTCGCTCGAAAATGGTCGAAGAGGTTTTGAAACCATGATGGGAGGTATTGCCGTGCATGGTTGACGAGCTTTGTTGGAAAAAGTGTCCCGCACTCAGCCCGATCCCGTGCCTATATCCGTTTTCATACTTGATCGAGCTCTTGAGCACTGAACGGCCAAAAACGGTCGCAGTTAGCGGTATTATTCTCCCGCGAGTTCGTTTCACTTGTGATTCATCCACGGATTCGTTCTCGATTGCATACCGATTGAACGTCGCTATCAACAAAATATCGACAGGAAAATTCAATGACCTTACGTGTCAACCCGAACAACGACACAGCAGAAGTTTCGATTGCTGATGTACTTGGCACTGGTGCCGACCCTTCGACACGTGAAATTCAAACTCACGCTGACGGACCTAAAGGCACGGTTCCGTTTACTGCTGAGTTCCTGATCGAAGAGCCCAGCGGCAACCACTTTGGGATGACTCAGAACGCTGGCATGGGATGGAACCCGTCCGAGCTCATGCGCAAGCAATTCATCATTATTTCTACCGTTGGGGGCGTGAAAGAAGAGGACGGCTCCCCAATTGCGTTGGGCCTCCACACAGGTCACTTCGAACTTGTGGACATGGTCAAAACTGCCGCCAAAGAGTTCAAGAAACTAAAGTCTGTACCGTTCGCAGGCTTTTGTTCCGACCCATGTGATGGTCGAACTCAGGGCACGACCGGAATGCTCGATTCACTGCCATATCGTAACGATGCCGCTCAGGTGTTCAGGCGTATTGCACGATCACTTCCGACCGTTCGTGGAGTACTAGGGATCGCATCTTGTGACAAAGGTCTCCCAGCGATGATGATGGCTGTTGCCGGATTGCATCACCAGCCAGCGGTTGTCGTACCCGGAGGAACGACTCTCAAACCTCACATTGGTGAAGATACCGGTCAAATCCAGTCGATTGGCGCACGATTTGCTCAGGGTGAAGTAACACTCGAATATGCGCAAGACGTCGGATGTCGTTCATGTGCATCGCCCGGTGGTGGCTGTCAGTTCTTAGGCACAGCTGGCACGTCTCAGGTCGTTTCAGAGGCGCTTGGGTTAGCACTCACACACTCTGCTCTGTCTCCAAGCGGTACGCCTGCTTGGCACGATATTGCACGACGTTCAGCACGCGCACTCGTGATGATGGAACGTAGTGGAATGACTTCGCAGGATATTTTGACAGATGCTGCGTTCGAGAACGCCATGGTGGCTCACGCTGCTTGCGGTGGTTCAACCAACTTGCTGCTGCACATGCCTGCGATCGCACACGCAGCAGGTCGACGACGAATGGCGGTCGATGATTGGAACCGAGTTAACTTGAACGTTCCCCGTTTGGTCGACGTTCTTCCAAACGGACCTGTTGGACACCCAACCACCCAGCTTTATGCTGCCGGGGGTGTTCCGGAACTAATGCTTCACCTGCGTAAGCTCGGATTAATCGACACCAGTGTGATGACCGCAACTGGTCAGACTCTCGACGAGAACCTGAACTGGTGGGAGGACTCAGAGCGCCGGCACGACGCTCGCAAGTACCTAACGGAAGTCGATGGAGTTGACCCCGACAGCGTAATCATGTCGCCAGAACGTGCGAGCTCGAAGAATCTCACAAGCACGGTAACATTTCCGGTGGGCAACATCGCTCCTGAGGGGTCGGTAATCAAGAGCACTGCGATTGACCCATCTGTCGTTGGTGATGACAACGTTTACCGAAAACGTGGACCTGCTCGAGTATTCCGCTCTGAGCGATCTGCGATGGCTGCGATCAAGTCACGGGATGATGACCACAAGATCAAAGCCGGTGACATCATGGTCGTAACTTGTGGCGGTCCGCTCGGCACTGGAATGGAAGAGGTGTATCAGCTCACGGCTGCTCTAAAGCACCTTTCGTACGGCAAGGAAGTGGCACTAATTACCGATGCCAGGTTCTCTGGCGTATCGACCGGCGCATGTATTGGTCACGTCGGCCCAGAAGCGTTGGCAGGGGGCCCAATTGGCCGGGTCGAAGATGGTGACTTGATCGAGATTATTATCGATCGGAAAAATCTTTCAGGTTCGCTAAACCTCGTCGGCACCCATGGTGAGGACAAGGGTGCCGATTGGGGCACCACCGAACTTGAGAAGCGCGCTGAGCCAGATGATCTTGCTCCACACCCTCAACTGCCAGACGACTCGCGATTGTGGGCGGCTTTGCAATCGGCATCGGGCGGAACTTGGGGCGGTTGCGTGTTCGATGTCGACTCTATCGTTGAGACTATCGAAGCCGGCAATAAGGCTCTGGGGCGGTAGGGGGCTTTTGTGCCCTCTCTCGCCTGTTGAGAGAACACTTCCCGAGCGGAGTCCTTGAACGCACTAAACCAGCGCAGTCCCGTTCAATTTCACAAGGCGACCCGCCTGTACGACAGTCGAAGCCTGATCCATATCCCGGATGCTCTCTGCAGGATTACCGTTGAAGGCAGCCATGTCGGCGTTCTTGCCGACATCTAGGCTGCCGATCTCACCCGACAGGCGTACTGCCTCTGCGGTGCCCAGCGTGTTGGCGTGAATGGCTTTCCAGTTTGGCCAACCGAGTGTTTCGGAGAATGCCCAGGCATTGGCAGCCGAGCGATTGTGGGTTCCGTAGGGCATGCCCATATCCAGCCCGGTCGTGAAATTGACACCTGCATCGTGCATCTTGTGCAACGTGTCGACGTGGGCCTCTTCGGACACAGTTGTGTGTGAGACTGACCAGTGCGGGTCCATCGGGCCCTTCTCACCTCTGTCCTTCGCTTCCTGACCAAGTAGGTGGTGTCCGATCGTAGGATCGACCCATTGCCCCTGATCAGCCATCTTCTTTACGGTTTCCGGATCGTAATCGAGTCCCTTGGTGGGATCGGAGTCGTACCAGCGTGCGTGGATCAGGTGATCGACACCGGCTTCAACCACATTCTTAACCCCCTGCGCCGACAGCGTGTGGGTGACGAGCTGCACATTCATTCGATGTGCTTCTTCGACCGCCGCCTTTAATGTCTCGACCGGGTATTGAGGTTTTCGGGGATTGGCAGTTGGCGTGAACATTCCGCCAGTTGCCATCATCTTGATCACGTTTGCACCGAGTTTTACCTGATTTCGCACTGCGGTTCGCACATCGTCGGCGGTATCGGCTTCGGTGCCAAAGAACCAGCAGTGTCCTGCGGTGATAGTGATGGGCGTTCCGGCGAG
Organism: uncultured Dehalococcoidales bacterium; assembly: GCA_964435915.1. Taxonomy (GTDB): domain Bacteria; phylum Chloroflexota; class Dehalococcoidia; order Lucifugimonadales; family Lucifugimonadaceae; genus Lucifugimonas. Next base: position 11,431 of record CAYTAO010000047.1, on the reverse strand, counting down.
GAGCAGGCGCGGGCCGGGGACGTGTCCATCCGCGATCATCTGCCGAATTGCGAAAGCTACCTCGTTCCTGGCTCCAAGGTCTCGAATCGTAGTGGTTCCGGCAAGGATGGCCTTGCGCATATTGTTTGTTGCGCGAATTGTCAGTTGCTGGTTGTTTTCACTCAGCGCGAGAGCCTGCGCGTCGTGTGTAGCGCTGCAGTGCATATGACAGTGAGCGTCAACGAGCCCAGGAAGAAGTGAAACATTGCCCAGATCATGTACTGCGTAGGAGTCTGCCGATACTGAAATGTTGGCCGAAGGCTCGATAGCCGTGATCTTCCCATCCTCAACAACTATTGCATGTTCGTCAAGCCAGCCCGACACACTTTTGTTCGCGACTCGTTTTGCTTTAAAAATGCTCTTGTTTGTCATAGATGTTTTGTTCAGATCCTGTTTATTTCACTCGAATGTGTAATCGATAGGTTCAGGAAGACTATGCGTTATCTTTGTAACGAATCTCGAACGCGCCGTCGGTAAAAATACCAACCATCTCACTTTCGTCTGTTGCTCCGTGCTCGATAGTCTCACCCTGCGGGAACCATACCCAAGTTCCGGGTCCATATGTTCCGTTATCCGTGTGAAGTTTGCCCTCCAAAACGAAGATTCCGTGTCCACTCGGGTGAGTGTGTTCGGGATTCAGTACACCTTTCGGATACCGGAGCATTCGAATTTCCGCATCACTATCGGGATCATTCCGTAGAATCAGAGGTCCCAGATCAACCCCAAATTTCGAGTTGTGGCTTAGGTCCTACTTAGTAGTATCGATGTCGATAGCTTTGAAAATGTTCTCGCCTGCGTTGTTGTTAAGATCGGCCATTGATTTGTGATTACTTGTTGATGGTCAGGGTTCGGTGATTCAGATCGGTTGGCATCTAGAGCGCTTTCCAGTATCTTCGGCCTTCCCAGCGAATCATCCTGCCCCATCCCGGGTAGCTCAGATGGCTTCCGATCACTACTGCCTTGTCTCGTTCTGCCTTGTCGAGAATATCGTTGCGAGCCTTGATGCCCATTGGCCCGTTCCAATCGGGCGAGTAGCCGAACTCCGTCTCGGTCGCCTGCATCGGCGAGCCTAGAATGTCGCCCACAAGTAGCGCACGCTCGTTGTTTGACGCTATGAGCAGGCTCATGTGGCCGGGAGTATGTCCCGGGGTCGGGTACGCCGTGATGCCCGGAGCAAGTTCGGTTTCACCGTCCATGAGATCGAGCGCGCCCTGTTCTTCGACCGGGATAACGCTTCTCGTGGTTGATTCGCCACTAGTTTCATCCGCCAGTAGTTCGTCGGCAGTGAAGTGGTTCCAATCATCCTCGTGAACGCGGTATCTAGCGTTCGGGAAGCTCAGAGGCCGTTCTGGCAGGTCTTCGCGCATGTTCCAGCCAACGTGATCGCCGTGTAAATGAGTGAGAAACACCGTGGTGATCGAGTCGAGGGCGATTCCATTGCGATCGAAGTCGGTAATCAACTCACCAGGAGCGGGATTTCCAAGCATTTCGCCGTGGGGGCCGAATCCAGTATCGGCGAGAATTCGGTGCTCGCCTGATGTGAACACGAACGATCCCAGGTTGTTCTGGAAGTACTGACCAGTGAAGTATTCGGGGAATCGATCGTAGAACGGCTCCCATACATCAATGGGCTGATCTGGAAACAACTCGCGAGGATTGAACTTGACGCTGCCATCGGTAAGACCCGTGATGTGAACGTCACCAATCTGGAGTGTATTGTTCTGTTTATCTGGCAATCTGGAACTCCCGGTGAAACTATTTTCTGATGCTCAATACTTTCAGCACAGGATTGAGTGGTCGCAATATAAACCGTTCCGAGGGTTTTACCACCGAGTGTAGGCACGCTCTGTAAATGAATGTGAAGTTGGTGTTGCAACCGTTGAACTTGCAATCGCAACCGCGCAAATAGATCAGTAAACTCCTGCACTTCCTTCTCACCGAGATTTTCTCTAATCGAGTCGAACGCAAAAGGCCCCGGACAGTACGTCCGGAGCCTTTTTATAAGGGCTGTATGGCGATACCGATCAGATTTGAACTGACGATCTCCTCCTTGACAGGGAGGCGAGATAGACCACTACACCACGGGACCGCGTCGCGAAATTAAACGCGCCTATTGAGAGTACGGCTGGTACCTAATGCCAGTCAACAGCAGGAATGCGCCACTTCTGATATTGAGGGCTTGCTTGCGTCTACTCAAGCCTCCAGAAGCATCAGCTATCGATTTGGGTCACAACCAACCGACATCTTAGAAAACGTGCCATTGGCACCTAGTTGTAGTTGCAGCCGATGCCTTTGTAGCCGATTTCGACCTCGCCCGTGGCGGTAACCATCACCGGGGTGATCTTATCACCACCAGACAGCCGCTCCACCTCGACCCACTTGTCAGGCTCCTGCGACACGTCGATCTCGCGATAAGGGATTTCGTCTTTGGTGAGATCTTCTTTTAAAAGATCGCAGTAACCGCATGTTGGGTGCGTGTAAACAATAGCAACGCCATCTGCTGGCGGCTGTTCGGTTTTGGGCATTCCTGTTCCTGAATCAGCTACAGACTGGCATTTTCAACCAGACTTCAGTGAGTGTTCGTACTTCTGTATTTGTTATGCATCGACAGTGTCGATGAGATGCGAGTTGTTTGTGTTTTGATGCAAGCAACCACGAAAAGTCGTCCAGCAGATATTACATCTCTACGGATTTTTCGCCAGAGAGATAGCCCTCTGGGTCATTTTCAAACGCAACTCTGCAGCCAGGGCCACAGAAGTAGTAGACCTCCCCCTCGTGCGTTGAGACACCTCCCCCTGGGTTGCTGGTATCGACGCTCATACTGCAGACGGGATCCGTCAAGATCTCAGATTTTGAGCGCAAAAAGGGGATTTTCATTTCGGATCTCCATATTTGTTTGTGCTTAGTACGTTTATGTTGTTGCGCTGTCTAAATTATTGCTTCGGCTTAAGGACCGGGCTGAGGGCTTGGTGGCGATGCCGAAGTGGTTTTGTTGTGCTTTTTCGCGGCTCGACCCAGTCGAAGCGAGTTCGAGACCACCGTCACCGAACTAAACGCCATTGCCGCCGCAGCGACAATGGGGTTCAGGAAGCCAAACTCTCCAATGATTGGATGTAAGAAACCTGGAACCGTTCCATTGCTGAAGACAGGGTAAAGAACTCCTGCTGCAATCGGGATCAGCAAAATGTTGTAGAAGAAGGCCCAGAACAGGTTTTGCTTGATAGTCCGCATCGTGCTTCTACTCAGATCAACTATTTCGGCGACAATCGCAGGATCACCCGAAGTGATCGTCACGTCGGCCGCCTCGATGGCGCTGTCCGTACCTGTTCCGATGGCGATGCCTACGTCTGCTGTAGCAAGTGCCGGGGCATCATTTATGCCGTCTCCGACCATTGCAACTGTTCGTCCCGCACTTCGAAGCTCGACTATTCTCGCAGTCTTTCCTTCAGGGAGAACATCCGTAATCACGTGGTCAATGCCTATCAACTTAGCAACCTTCTCGGCGGTCCGCCTATTGTCACCAGTCAGCATCACGGTGTGTATGCCACGGGAGGTCAACTCACTTATCGCATCTCTGACCCCCGCCTTCACCTTGTCCGATACACCGATCAGCCCGATCAGCTTATCGTCCCTCGCAACTGCTAGCACGGTTTCGCCACGTTCGGCAATAGCTACGCTTTGTTCTTTGAAATCATACTTCGCTGAAGTCATATCGACGATGAATGCCGTACTCCCAACTACCACAGTCGAATCACTGACCGTTGCAGAAATGCCTCGACCAGGCACTGCATAGACGTTGGTGTTCTCGAGGATTTCGATGTCGCGCGATTTGGCCTCTGACAGTACAGCAGTGGCGAGCGGGTGCTCGGAGTTTGCTTCGGTTGCTGCAGCGAGTCGGATCAGTTCTGTTTCGGTTACGCCGATCGGCGAAATGCTCGAAATCGCCGGGTTACCCTCCGTAAGAGTTCCCGTCTTATCGAACACAACGGTGTCGATCCGGTGTGCCCTCTCAAGCGCATCTGCATTTCGAATGAGTGCCCCGCTGGTCGCGCCTCGTCCCATTCCAACCATAATGGCGGTCGGGGTTGCCAGACCCAGTGCGCAAGGGCAGGCGATCACTAGTACGGCGACGGTCATGAGCAAAGCGTTGATCATTGCCGGCTCAGGTGCCACGAACGACCAGACGGCGAACACTACTATAGCGATGATCAAAACCGCAGGCACGAATCGCGCCGTGACCTGATCTACCAGATGCTCTATAGGCGCTTTCGACGATTGCGCCTGCTGAACCATTCTTACGATTCCGGCAAGCACGGTGTTACGACCTACTGCTGAAACGACGAAGCGTATGGCCCCTGTGCCGTTTACCGTTCCTGTGAACAGGTCGTCGCCTGCCTGCTTTTCAACCGGGACGGGCTCGCCCGTGAGCATCGATTCATCAATAGTAGTTGTACCTTCAGTGATCTTTCCGTCAACCGGAACACGTTCACCGGGTCGAAGGACGATGAAGTCCCCAGATACACCATCGGCAATCTCACCCTTTACCGTCACCCCATCCTTCTCTATCAAC
>CAYTAO010000047.1:0-6812 GCA_964435915.1 uncultured Dehalococcoidales bacterium | reverse complement strand
ATCAGTCGTTTATAGTTTCGCAATTCAAAACCGCCATCCTTATCAATCAACGCAGTCGAAGGTTGCATGCTCATTAGTTTCTTAATCGCATCCGACGTACGTCCACGCGCCCGAGCTTCCAGCCATCTTCCCAGCAGAACCAGACCGATGATCGCTGCCGACACATCGAAATACGTGCCTGTGGAGTGACTGCCACCAACGTCAGCCCCAGAAAATGCCAGAGAATCCTCGAACAGCGGGCGTAGAACTGTGATCGCGAGACTGTAGAAATAAGCAGTCGACGTTCCGATTGCCACAAGCGTATTCATATTTGAGGTGCGGAGTTTGGCGGCTGACCATGTGGACCTGTAAAACCGCGATCCGGCCCAGAACTGCACAGGGGTCGCAAGCACAAGGAAAAGTACGTTCACTGTAGTCGGCGATAACTTCGATAGCGAGTCGATCGCCGCGTAGTTCATTGCGATCATCACGAAAGCAGCAACAGCGAGACTGATGATCATCATGTCGCGTGTTTGTTTTAGCTCTGCTGCGCGTATCGCCTTGTCGCCGTCGGCAAATATGGACGTATCTTCGTCGGCGAATTGTCTCACTGAGTAACCGGCGCCAGACAGGGCTTTTCGAAGATCGGACTTTGTTACGGAGTTCGGAGCGAACTCCACGGTTGCTGTTTCGGTGCCAAGGCTAATCTGAGCATCGCTAATTCCAGGAACTTCGTTAAGCGCGTTTCCAACGTGGTGCACACAGGCGGCACAGGTCATTCCGCCTATACTGAACGTCAGAGTCGAGAGCGTTTCTTCGACTTCTTCTGCTGTCGGGACGAGAGGCGCAGACAGGCTATCGGTCGGCAATTTCGTAAAGCTCCACTAACTCGCTTAAAACTTGTTCTTCACGGCCCTCTTTCACACCATTGACGACGCAAGTGCGTAAGTGGCCATCAATCAGTTGACTTTCGAGTTTCTGCAGTGCTCGCCGCACAGCGAACGTCTGTCGGAGGATGTCCACACAGTAGCGGTCGTCCTCGACCATCTTTTTCACGCCTACCAGATGGCCCTCGATGTAACTGAGGCGTTTCGTCGCGTCTTCTCGTGTTTCGGTCTTTACAGTTTCGTGGCCTGCGTGTCTCTGGTGTTCATGAATCATGGCATTCTCAGAAAATAGTGTGTTTTTTCACTTGAATTAACACCAGCATACCCCCTCCGGGGGGGTATGGGTAGGAAGTTAATGTCAAGATGCTACGACTAACACCGATTGAACACTAAATGGAAGAAAATATTAGTTGGCGCGTTGGCACTGCTTGTTCTGGCGGGGGCGGCGATGATTCGGGCCGATTTTCGGTGAAGACCAGCGGTGCCGGGATCATCGCCGGAGCAGTCGTATACGTAGAAAACTGCGCGTTGGTGCCATGGTCCAGTGAACTGTCCGCCGACCCTTGACTCCGCACCGGCCCACGGCGACAGTGGTCACACGTGGCACCACCCTGGCCGCCTGTTGTTCCAGTGGGTTCTCGACAGGCCGCCGCTCGCTACCGTAATGGCAGTATTCCACGGGACACTGACTGACGAGCAGATGATTGAGGAGCTGGCCTACATTAAAGAGCAACTGGCTCTTGGAGATTCAGGATCTGCAGAACGAAGGGTCGGCTCAGTTATGAGGCCTAGGTTGTGGAGTCCGGGACGGAATGATTGCTTTCCGGTAGGTATGATATGAATAGACGCGGAGTCTGTGGTTGGCGATGACCACCCAGAATACTTCCCACGAGTGACGAAGCCCGACACAAGTAGTTGATGAAGATCCGGAACATCTATGCTTTCTGCCCGTTCGAGCCAACTGACTTTCGGAATTTGAATCTGCCAATTCGGTTCAAGTAGCTTTGTGTCCACTCGCTGAGCAAGCAGTCGTATCGCATCCAGATTCGGGCGATGTATATAGCGACCAGTAAAAGAATCGCTCCGGCAATTGCATCCAATATGTAGTGGTTACCGGTTGCGATTATTGCTACCAACATAAGCAGCTGGAATGTGAACCCGACGACCTTCGTCCAGAAGCCACCGAACTTGAATGCGCCAATCATCACCAATAGGGCCCATGCGTAGTGCAGGCTCGGCATTGCTGCGAATCGGTTGTAGCTGACAGCCGAATCAGAGGCAGGTGCGTGGTCGAGGCCAAGTAGAGTAACGGTGTCAGTCACTCCGAGTCCGGGCATGAATCTGGGTGGGGCTAGTGGGAACACCGTAAAAACTACTGTAGCCAACAGCATCGACAGTACGAATATCCGTCTGAGGTAGACATACATCGCTCGATTCTTGATGAACAGGATCACTGCCATAGCGATCAGCCCGACCCACATTCCAATTGCGTAGAAATAAGTCAGCGCGACGAGTGATCCAAGAGAGGCGCGGCCGATCGTCTGCTGTACGGTCGGCTCGTAGTTCAAGGCGATCGCGTCTTCGATCTTGAGCACGCTCCAGCCATTCGAGACGGCTTTGAGAACCGGGGAGGGGTCAGTCAGGTTTTTGGCGAGCGCAAAGGTAAGGTAGCAACCTACCACCAACGCAAGTTCTTTCGTGATAGTTCTCAGCACGACAAGCCCTTTCGATCGAACTCATTACCCCTTCTGGAGGGGGAAGCCGTCCGGTCGGTCACACATATTTCTACAATTTGTCAGGTTTAGTCAAGTGTTTTAAGTGATTTATGCAAGGACAAAGTGCAATAAGAATCAAATACTATCCGGCTTTGGCTTGGCCAGCTTTTCGTGATGATGGCCAGTCACGGGTAAAAGCGCATTGAACTCTCATATACGTTGACATTGAGATAGGGAGAGAGCTACACTTTTAGGCTGTCAGAGAAATGTCCATCTCTTTTCGTCTCGCTCTGGTTCATAATTATTAATTCCTTATAACGAAAGTACGTGCGGTGACCCCGCGCGTTCTTCGGCTTCTACGCGTTTGAGGGTGTCCCTCGCACGCGCGTGATCGATCCCAGTCATTCTTAGGAGTGTGTGCATGGTTATCGCTGATCGCCGATTAGCCCCATCTGAAAAGCTCGATTACAAAGCGTTCAACAGCATAGCTAACAATGTTGATGTTCCCAGTCTCGTGCAAGTTCAGGTCAATTCTTTTGAATGGCTCAAGACGGAAGGTCTGAAAGACCTCCTAGAAGAGATCTCTCCTATTGAAGATTTCTCTGGTGGTCGATTCGACCTCCGATTCCTCAGCCACGAGATTCGTGACCCCAAACACACAGAGCGTGAGTGCAGGAAGCGTGAGATCACGTTCTCTGCACCGCTCTACATCACAGTCCAGCTCGTCATCAAAGAAACTGGTGAAGTAAAAGAGCAGACATTGTTCTTTGGCGATGTGCCGATGATGACGGAGAACGGTACCTTCGTGATCAACGGTGCCGAGCGCGTAGTTGTTTCTCAATTGGTTCGATCACCCGGTGCCTATTACACAACGAAGTCCGACCCTGCCAGCGGTCGTGAGCTTTGCAGCGCCAAGCTGATTCCTTACCGTGGTGCGTGGGTTGAACTGGAAACCAGTAACAAAGATCTGCTTTCAGTGAAGGTTGACCGCAAGCGAAAAGCACCGATTTCTACGCTCTTACGAGCACTCGGCTGGACAACCGATGAAGAAATCCTTGGTCTTGTTGCCGACGTTGATGACGACCCGCTTCACAATTACATGGCTGCCACTTTGGCGAAGGACACTACCGCAACGACTGAAGAAGAAGCTCTTCTTGAGTTCTATCGTCGATTGCGCCCCGGTGAGCCACCAAGTGTTGATAACGCACGTGAGCTTATCGATAACCTGTTCTTCAATGATCGTAAATACGATCTCGGTCCAGTTGGCCGATACAAGCTCAACCGAAGACTTGGGATTGATGAGACGGTTCGAACTCTGACGAAGAACGACTTTGTCGAGTTGATTCGGCGCATGATAAGCGTCAACAACGGTCGAGCTTCTAACGATGACATTGACCATCTCGGAAACCGTCGAGTTCGGGCAGTTGGTGAACTTATTCAGAACCAGCTGCGTGTTGGCCTTCTGCGAATGGAACGCGTTGTAAAAGAACGCATGACCACCCAGATGGACCCGACGGCGACGACTCCTGCCGCATTGATCAACATCAGGCCCGTAGTTGCCGCCGTACGTGAGTTCTTCGGCGGATCACAGCTTTCACAGTTCATGGACCAGACCAACCCACTGGCAGAGCTGACACACAAGCGCCGTCTTTCAGCACTTGGCCCTGGTGGCCTCTCCCGAGAGCGTGCCGGATTCGATGTGCGTGACGTACACGCATCTCATTACGGTCGAATCTGCCCGATCGAGACTCCTGAAGGACCAAACATCGGTCTTCTGGGGTCACTTTCGACTTATGCTCGATTGAACGACTACGGCTTCATCGAGACCCCGTATAGAAAAATACTGCGGTCGATGGCCTGTGTTATCCCTGACATTCAAGGTCGTACACCACTCGAGGACATCGTAGACGCCAGTGGGAAGATGGTTGCGGAGGCTGGAAAGCCGATTACGATCCCGGTTGTAAAGATTGTCAACGCGTTGAAACCTCGAGAGGTGAAGGTTCAGGCCTATGTCACCCCAGCCGAGGAAGATCGTGATTACCTCTCTGCAGATGACGAAGAGAAAAGCGCAATTGGTCAGGCAACAACGCCGATGGATGTGAAGGGTCAGATCACAACGGATTTTGTTGAGGTCCGGCAGGGCGGTAGTGAAGCATACACATACGTTCACACCGACGAGGTTCAGTACCTCGATGTTTCACCGATGCAGATCGTAAGTATTTCGACTGCACTGATTCCGTTCCTCGAGCACGACGATGCAAACCGAGCTCTCATGGGTTCGAATATGCAACGACAGGCCGTTCCACTTATTCGACCTCAGGCTCCCCTGGTGGGGACCGGTATGGAGTATCGAGTTGCTACCGACTCGGGTCAGGTGTTAATGAGCGAAACCGAGGGTGTTGTTTCGGCGTCGACCAGCGATTACGTGAAGATTCTCAGTGAAGCCGGTAAGTCTACTGAGTATCCGCTAACGAAATTTGTTCGATCCAATAACGGCACGTCGATCAACCAGCACCCGATCGTCCAAAAGGGCGACAAAGTGAATTCTGGAACACCTCTTGCCGACAGTTCGTCGACCGATAACGGTGAACTTGCTCTCGGACAGAACCTGCTGGTTGGTTTCATGACCTTCGACGGATACAACTATGAAGACGCGATCATCCTGAACGAAGACCTTGTGAAAGATGACCGATTCACGTCGATCCATATTGACAAACACGAAGTTGAAGCTCGAGAGACCAAGCTTGGTCCCGAAGAGATCACTCGTGACATTCCAAACGTTGGTGAAGAGAGCCTGCGGGATCTCGACGACGAGGGAATCGTACGGATTGGCGCATGGGTAACGCCGGGCGACATCTTAGTTGGAAAGATCACTCCCAAGGGCGAAACTGAACTGACTGCTGAAGAAAAGCTCCTTCGGGCCATCTTCGGTGAGAAGGCGCGTGATGTAAAGACACCAGCCTTCGGATACCGCACGGTCAGCACGGCAAGGTAATTGATGTTCGTGTTCTCACGAAAGAGAATGGCGACGATCTTCAGCCTGGCGTGACCAAGACCGTTCGTGTCTGGGTTGCTCACACTCGAAAGATCAATCAGGGTGACAAGATGGCTGGTCGACATGGCAACAAGGGTGTTGTGGCGAAAATTCTTCCACGTGAAGATATGCCATTCCTGCCCGATGGCACGCCGCTCGACATTATGCTGAACCCGATCGGTGTTCCTTCTCGAATGAACCTTGGTCAGCTACTCGAAACCCACTTGGGTTGGGCTGCAGACACGCTTGGATTTCACGCTCGGACTCCGGTATTCGATGGCGCACAGGATAACGTTATCGAGGATCAACTGGCCCGAGCATGGTTTGTTCGTGAGTCGAACGCCATCGACCAGCACAATCTTGACTCGAACGCCATCGACTGGACCAAGGTTGATGCGTATCTGGACGAGCGTGGCTTTGACCGTGATCGACTCTGGAGCGATGCACAGTCAAACAGGGGTGTGGCTCGAGAAGCGTGCCTCCGCATCTGGTTGAGAGAAACTGTAGGAGTCGCAACAGAGGGCTTGAAGCCGTCCGAACTCATGCAGGAATCACTGAAAGTCTCCCGAGAACGAAATCTCTCGGCGCCGATTTTCGGCAAGCAGATGATCCTCGATGGACGAACTGGTCTTCAATACGACGGCCCGATTACAGTCGGAAACGTATACATGCTGAAACTCATTCACCTTGTACAAGACAAAATCCACGCCCGGTCCACAGGCCCCTACTCGCTAATAACCCAGCAGCCACTTGGTGGTAAAGCGCAGTTCGGTGGCCAGCGATTCGGTGAAATGGAAGTGTGGGCGCTCGAAGCATATTCAGCGGCATACACACTTCAGGAAATGCTGACTATCAAGTCTGACGACGTGATTGGTCGAGTAAAAACCTACGAGGCTATCGTGAAAGGAGAAGAGGTCATTCAGCCGGGTGTGCCTGAATCCTTCCACGTGCTTATGAAGGAACTACAGGGACTTGGTCTATCGGTCGAACTTCTGAATGAAGATATCGAACGATTCACTCAGGCACAAACTCAGGCCCAGGAAATGTCGGCAACGCTTGGTGCGCCGCTCGACTGGAACGATCTGAGTGACGAGCCGCTCGATGCTCTGGATATTGAAGAGCTTCCGGGTGGTGAATTGCCCCTTGATGTGATCGACGAGGAAGCTAACGAAGACTTGGAGGGTCAGGACGAAGATG
>CAYTAO010000046.1:9491-18973 GCA_964435915.1 uncultured Dehalococcoidales bacterium | reverse complement strand
CCTCGCCGACAAGCTCAAGGGATCAGACGCCGTAACTATCGTCTACTTCGGTGACGGTTCATCTTCACAGGGGGATACACACGAGGCGATGAACTTTGCCGGCGTACACAAACTGCCCGTTATTTTCTTTTGCGAGAACAATCGGTTCGCTATCTCAGTACCGGTTGAAAAACAGATGGGCATCGACAGTTTAGCCAGTCGAGCTGCCGGATACGGATTCCCCGGAGTACAGGTCGATGGTACTGATGTGGTTGCGGTCAACGAAGTAACCAAAGCCGCAATTAAAAGGGCAAGGGAAGGTGACGGCCCGACCCTGATCGAGGCGTCGGTTGAAAGGCTGTCGCCTCACACGACCGACGATGATCACACTCGATACCGCACCGCCGAAGACATCGAGCAAATGTCGAGACGTGATCCGATCCGTATTCAGTCTGAACTGCTTATTCACCGTGGCCTGATTACAGAAGCAGAAAATGAAGAGATTCACGCCGAGGCGAAACGACGAGTAAATGTTGCTACCGATATCGTCGATGCCGAACCTTACCCGGGTGTAGAAACGATGTTCGATCATTTGAACGTTGAATATTCTGAAAACCCAGAGGGGGGTGTCTAGTGCCCGAGAAAACGGTTATCGAAGCTGTTCGTGAGGGCATCCAGGCTGAAATGCGACGCGACGATTCTATGATCATCTTGGGTGAGGATGTGGGAAGTCGTGGTGGCGTGTTTCTCGCGACAGACGGACTGATTGATGAATTTGGTGAGAATCGAGTGATTGACACGCCCTTGGCGGAGTCGTTGATCTGTGGAGTGGCCCTGGGAGCCGCAGTAAACGGGATGCGACCGCTGGCAGAGATTCAGTTCGCAGATTTCGTGTGGCCCGCGATAAATCAACTGGTTGGTGAGGCTTCCAAAGTGCGATACGGCACCAATGGGGTGAAAACGGTGCCAATGACTATTCGAGTACCTTACGGAGGTGGGGTCAGAGGCGGCCTGTACCACTCTCAGAGCATCGAAGCGCTATTCGCACACACGCCCGGGCTCTACGTGGTCGCTCCGGCAACCCCTTATGATGCCAAGGGTTTGCTGGCGACGGCAGTCAGGACCGATGACCCGGTAATTGTTCTCGAACACAAACGAACATATCGATTGGTCAAAGGCGAAGTCCCTGATGAGGAATACACGATTCCTATCGGCAAAGCCGAAATCAAACGGCCGGGAACTGATATATCAATCATCACCTACGGTCTGATGCTGCACTACTCGCTTCAGGCGGCTGAGATGGCAGAGGCCAACGGTATCGACGTAGAAGTGCTCGATTTGCGTACGCTTCGCCCACTGGATGCAGAGGCAATAGCAGAATCGGCCTCCCGAACCGGGAAGGCGTTGATTGTTCAGGAAGACACCCCTGCGGTCAGTATTTCGTCTGAAGTCGCTGCAATCATCGGCGATCGGTGTTTCTTTGACCTCGACGGTCCGATCACACGGCTTGGCACACCTGAGCTTCCACCGATGCCGTTTTCACCCATTCAGGAAGCAGCATTTATGCCGTCTCCCGAGAAAATCCTCACAGCTATTACCAATCTGGCGGAGATTTAGCCATATGGCCTTCAAAATCGAACTGCCTCACGTCGGTGAATCTGTAACCGAAGCCGTGATTGGCAAATGGCTAAAATCCCCCGGTGATCAGATCGAAAAGTACGATCCGCTGGTGGAGGTCGTGACCGACAAGGTGAACATGGATGTTCCTTCACCTGCTTCGGGAACACTCACAAATATAATCGCGACCGAAGGCGAAACAGTTGCGATGGGAGCGGTCATCGCCGAGATGGAAACCCCAGACGGCGAAGTTGAGGATCCCCGCGACTCACCCACAGCCATTGAGCCTAGGCCGACCCTCAAATCGCCTCTCGAGGGCCGTATCGGAACGCTGGTTCAAGGTGCGAATGTTGGCCCGACAGGTGGTGAGTTTGTCGACACCAGTCTGCCGGCCGCGAAATCCGCGGGATCCGTTGATCAAAATGCATCTGATCGATCAGCGGCATTAAGTCGCAGAAAAAAGGGCTTCTCTCCCGTTGTCACTAGGCTGGCGGCTCAGCACGGGATCGATCTGAACTCTATTGTTGGAACAGGGCTGAGCGGACGTGTAACGAAGAAAGATGTTCTTACTGCTGTCGGGGGTGGAGGGGCCAGATCAATATCCGTACCTCAGACTCTGCAGGCGGGGACGAACGAGGATCAGGTGATCGGGCCCTCACCGATTCGCAAAATGATCGCGGACCACATGGTCAAATCGGTATCGGAGATTCCACACGCATGGTCAGCGGTCGAGGTCGATGTGACGGGTATGGTCGAGTGGCGAACTGCGAATAGAGATAATTTCGAACGTGAGCATGGGGTACGTCTTACCTATCTATCACTAACGCTTTCGGTAGTTGCAAACGCGCTGAAAGGCAACCCTCGCCTTAATTCGAGCTGGTCGGACGGTAATATCGTTGTCAAGAGCGCGATAAACGTGGGTATTGCCGTTGCTGCCGACGTTGGGCTGGTGGTGCCTGTCGTTCATGGTGCTGCCGACTCTTCACTTGCCGACCTTGCTGGAAAACTTGGGGGCGTGGTGGAGCGAGCACGCTCAGGGTCAATGACCCTCGACGATGTTCAGGGTGGTACTTTCACCCTCAATAACACCGGTGCCCTCGGGTCTGTATGGGGTGGCGCGATTATCAACCACCCCGAGGCGGCAATACTGACGACTGAGGCGATCGTGAAACGTCCGATAGTGATCTCAGATAATGGAATCGATTCTGTCGCTATTCGCTCGATGATGAACATCTGCCTGTCGTTTGATCACAGAATTGTTGATGGCGCAGAAGCATCGGTATTCTTGCAGTCAGTTAAATCAGGTCTCGAAGCGATCACGCTTACATCAGATCTCAAATGACTGAGTTGGGCGGGGACGATGCTCATAAGCTCCGTGCCAGATGGCTGGGCATCGTTGGCTACGGCTCCGCTCTGGATCTCCAGCGTTCACTGCTCAATGCTCGAAAATCGGGCGACATTCCCGACACTCTGCTGTTGCTCGAACACCCCCATGTGGTCACGTTAGGACGCACGGCAGATGACACTCACCTTGTGACCGAACGATCTGGTCTTGAAGCTGCCGGGGTAGAGATTTTCAAAACCGATCGAGGTGGCGAAGCCACTTATCACGGTCCAGGCCAGTTGGTTGGCTATCCGATAATCGACGTCAGGATTGCGAAACTTGGTCCCGTCACCTACGTAAGGATGCTAGAGAAATCGATTATCGAAACCCTGTTGGAATTTGGGATCGACGCGGATCTGGTCGACGGTGAAACGGGTGTTTGGGTTGGTGGTGTTCCCAACGCGAAGCGAAACCCCGACACCAACCCTGTCGGAAAAAAAATAGCGGCAATAGGCGTTCGAATTTCTGGAGGAGTGACCATGCACGGATTTGCGTTAAACGTCTCCACTGATCTGGCGTACTTCGAACACATAATCCCCTGCGGCATGCCAGATTTGCCGTTTACCTCTATAGCACTCGAATCCGGCAGAGATACATCGCTGCGTGACTGTGCAAATGTTATTGGAGAGAAGCTAGCTGCCAATCTGAGCCAAGAGATCAGCTGGTCCGAGTAGCTCCTGGTAACGAGTATCAAGTTCGGAGCCAGTCCACACACCGGGTGGGTATCGACTCCAACGCCAATCACACCTTGATTCTTGATGATATTCGTAGCGAGATAACCGTCTTATTACGCGCGGCCTTACCAGCCACTGAGATAACTGCGCTTTTCAAGTAACGCGCTACCTGGAAAATCCCGTTGGATCGCAGCCATTCAATCACGTAGAGACATCAGTTCCTGGTAAGGAAGCCACTGCTGCGCACCTACTGAAAACCTCCTTCGCTTGCCGCAGCGGCAACACTCGCTATGTTCTTGGCGATGAACCTCACAACAGCAATCTCTATTCGCAGCATCAACCAGTCTCAGAGTGACCTGAGATTGGCTTGGACTCTGGCTATCAGTTCATTTTTAGAAAGCGGTTTGACGATCTAATCGTCAGCACCGACCTGGAGCCCTTTTCACGAGATGGGTTTCTGACCCGAACGCCGTAAGGAAAATGATTGTGGCAACAGACATCTGAAGAATTAGTTAAGGTTAGATTTCTACTGGTTGTTTTAGCGTTCGTGTGAAGCCCCTAGGTACGTGCATGCATATGCCTGAGACTTCGTTTACCGACCCCGTTGCGGTTTTTGGGAAATTAGTAGGCCAAACTTAAGTCGTCGCAAACACGTAACGTATTTTAGTATCCCAATGCTGGGGTCACCCATACACTTCGACTTAGACTAGTACCGGAGATCGTTCTGAACAGCGCCGCACAGCCCACATCTAAACTCGCCTTGAATAATCGACCATGGATCATTTTGTTTTTTGGCGCTGCGGCTTTTCTGTTTGCTGCCTGTTCATCACCCGCAGTCGCAGAATTTAATACAACAAGCGACACCGGAACCGCTCCATTCGAGGTTTCTTTTGAACTTGGTGAAACTGCGGATGGCGACACGTTTAGCTGGGACTTCGGCGACAGTGCTGGTAGCACAGAACGCGATCCGGTACACACGTTCCAAGACGCTGGAACATTTACTGTTCGCTTAACCACCCAAAAAGGTGATTCGATTGCCGTTTCTGAAGCGGAAATCACAGTCGAAGCCGGGGCGGCCGGTTGGGTTGTTATCGAGGGCGGTCAGAGTTCGGTTGCTTCACTCGGTTCGGTGCAGTTCACTGCAAGTGCATTCGACCTTCTGGGTAACCCGATCAAAAATCCTGAATTCAGTTGGATTGCGGATCCGGCGGCCGGAGAAATCGACGATTCGGGAACATTCACCGCCGGTCCCGATCTCAACACTTTTGATAAAGCTGTAACAGTCGAAGTCGAGCGTCTTGGAACTGTAGTTAGTCAATCTAAGACGGTCGAGGTGACCACGGGACCATTGCACGCCTTTTCGATAAAACCCCAAAAGCTTGATATCCAGGCCGGACGATCCGAAACGATCCAAGTCGAAGCGGTTGATGAGGCCGGGCATGCGCTTGATTCAGCGATTGTGCTATTCACATCACTCCGCACCGGCGACGAGGTGGATTCAACCGGACGTTTTACCGCGAATACGGTGGCGTCAGAAACAATATCTGATCTGATTGAGGTAGAGGTTGAACTGGACGGTCAGGTGATCAAATCTGTAATTCCCGGGATAATTCATCCCGGAATCCTGGATGAAGTCCACGTGTCCAGCCTGCCCACGAGTTTGGAAGTTGGCAACTCGTACCAGCTTGAGTCGTTCGCAACCGACCGGTTCGGGAACGAACTAGAGCTCGACGAACTACAGTGGAGCGTCAGTGATCCTAAGATCGGTTCAATCACAGAGTCCGGGTTCTTTACTGCAGGCACCACGGCAGGACACTACATTGAAGAGGGGATTGTCGTGCGAGGTTTCCTCAACAAGGTCGAGTCTTTCACCATTGCTCCTGTAAAGATCTCAGCAGGTGCGGCCGAGACAATTCATATCGTGCCGAATAGCGACTCGGTTCCAATCGGCGCGGGTTCGCCATTTGTGGTGCTTGCACTCGATGCGCATGGCAATCTGCTGGATATTGGTTCTGATCAATTCCTCTATAAATACTCTTCCGCCGGGCGTGGCGATGAAATGGCAATGTTCATTGCAGGGTACGAACTTGGTAACTTCGAAAATGCAATTACCGCGAGGTTGCCTCCTGGCACAGCCGGCAATGACGTGGAACTACTTGCGCAATCGGACATTAATATCAGGCAAAGATCCTCAAACATGATCGCCGTTGAACTCACCGATGACGAAGGTGGGACGATCTTCCTTATCGATCTAGAAACCTCAGATATGAAAATAGCCGAGCCTTCGTTCCAGAGAAACGAGGCGGTAGAGGTTGCTCCTGCCTGGTGGCCTGACGGTTCGCGGCTCGTTTACGTTTCCGACTTAACGGGTGATCTTCAGGTGTATTCTCTACATCTCGAGACGAGAGACATCGTACAACTCACCAACGTCGCTGGTGGTGCGTCGATGCCTGCTGTCTCTCCTGATGGACAGTCAATTGCATTCGTGAGTTTGAACGCCGGAGAATCACGGCTGTACGTTGCTGATATTCCTGATGACGTTGAAATGAATCCAATTGCATTGGAATCCGCGGTCCGCCTTAGTGGAAACGAAGGTGAGCAACAGGTTCTACCATACTGGTCACCCGACGGAACAATGATTCTTGCCTCACAAAACTCCGTAGATGGCAGAATTCGTGTCGTTGTGTTCGGTCCAATCCTTGTTGAACCACCAACAACCCTTGGTCCGTTTGGCAGCGTCGGATTCGGATGGACCGAAGATGGATCTGGGATTCACGTTGGATTGACTACCGCTGAAGGTGCGCTTGAACTGGGAACTCTCGATCTCAGCGAACGTGATCCTGTGTTCATCGGAATGAATATTGAGTTCGTATCTGCCGCATGGTCTCCTGATGATTCAGAGTTAGCTGCGATAGACGGTTTGCTCGGAGCAGGATGGATATTTGATTCTGACGGCACAGGATTCCGTCGAGTTATTGGTACCGACCAGGCTCCAAATCGGCTGGCGTGGCGACCAATCGAATACGGAAGTCCTGTTTCAGTGCCAGAGTTGCCGGAGGGCTCAGAACCAACAATGCTATCGTCTGGTGATGATCCAAGAGCACCAGTCGGTGCTCTCGACACGTCGTTGACTTACTCGGCCATTATTTCGATAGATGCTGGTGACATAGAGGTTGATCTGTACGACGATCTTGCACCGATGACCGTTGAAAACTTTATTAATCTTTCGCGCATCGGCTTCTACGACGGTCTTGAGCTCTATCGAGTTGCTGAAGGCCTCATTTCGCAGGCTGGCGATCCGTCGGGTGATGGCACTGTCGGCCCGGGCTACGTGTTTAACGATGAGTTCAATCGAGAGTTATCGCATGATTCTGCAGGTGTGCTGTCAATGGCCAACGCAGGATCGAATACCAACGGCAGTCAGTTCTTCATCACCCACGCACCATCAACATTGCTAGATGCTTTCGAAAACGACGTTGCAAAGAACTGTGCAAACGATGCTATCGCCTGTCATTCAGTATTTGGCCGGGTTACGGGTGGTTTGGAGATTGTCACAGAGATGGCTGAGCGCGATCCTGCACGCGCTATGATGCCACGTGTGAAGATCCTGAGTATTTCCATCATAGAAAGTTGATCCACCCTGGATTTAACGTTGTAAATAACTTAGTACACCGATCATGCACGGAGTTTCACTTGTCACAACAATTGCAGATTCAAAGCCAAATCACTCATCTTGAATGTTCGCTCTCAAGTGAACCCAGCAACCATGAATTTCCAACTCGGCTAAACCCTAAAAACGGAAAGCCCTATCTGGCGCGCTACGATATGGAAAAGGCAGCAGAAACCCTTACGAAAGAGTCGCTTCCCGATCGTCAACCGAACATGTGGCGATATCGCGAAGTGATGCCAGTAGTCGATCCTGCCTACATCGTGACACTCGGTGAAGGCTTCACACCGCTTGTGTATGCCGAGCGGCTTGGTAAACACTTGGGAATGAACTCGCTGCTCATCAAGGACGAGGGCGTCAATCCAACGGGATCATTCAAGGCTCGTGGATTGTCTGCCGCAGTCTCTAAAGCATACGAACTGGGTCAGACCACTCTTACCATGCCGTCTGCAGGCAATGCCGCAGGCGCGATGTCGGCATATGCAGCCAAGGCGGGGATGGAAGCCCATGTTTACATGCCCAAAGACGCACCGATTGCAAATCAGATCGAGTGCGTGTCGTATGGCGCCGAACTGAACTTGGTAGATGGTTTTATTACGGATGCCGGTCGCATTTCCGGAGAAGCCGCCGAAGAGCACGGGTACTTCGATGTGTCGACACTAAAGGAGCCGTACAGGGTTGAAGGTAAGAAAACGATGGGCTATGAAATCGTCGAACAACTCGGCTTCGAGGTGCCTGACGTCATTATCTATCCGACAGGTGGTGGCACAGGAATCATCGGCATCTGGAAGGCGCTGGACGAGATCGAACAGCTGGGGTGGATAGGTCCCGAGCGCCCAAGAATGGTATGCGTGCAGGCAGAAGGCTGTTCGCCGCTCGTAGATGCCTACAAGAAAGGCAAGGAGTTCGCTGAACCCTTCCAGAATCCTTCGACGCTGGCCGCCGGAATGCGCGTTCCCGCAGCAGTGGGTGACTTCCTTGTAATCCGGTCTGTGCGAGAGAGCAGCGGAACTGCAGTAACTGTCACCGACGAACAGATGATCGATTCCGTACGAGATATGTCGGTTTACGAAGGCATATTCCCTGCGCCAGAGGGGGGAGCAACACTATCTGCATTGCAGTTGCTGTTGGATTCGGGAGAAGTAGATCGTGACGAACGCGTGGTACTGCTGAACACGGGTTCGGCGCTTAAGTACCTTGACGTTCTGGGTCCAGCATTGGGTCTCTAGGTCCTCACAAACAGATCTAGACTCTCGGTTCATCCCAGGCGGTCACGTGACTTAGCGTGCCATCGGGGAATGCCGCTGTGTACTCGTTCGTAAGCATTCCAAGGATCACCGAGTTGTGGCGTGCCCCTTCGTGTGGGCGGCTTTGCCTGAGAGTCCCTTCATGCTGGAATCCGATGTGTTCGAACATTGATCGTGCTGCAGTGTTGTATTCAGGGACATCAACCCACGCCCTGTGGAGGCCTAGATGTTCGAAGATGTGCTCGAGCATGGCGATAACCGCAGAGGTGCCATAACCGTGGTTCCAGAGAGACGTTTGGCCTATCAGTACTGACATCTGAGCATCACCGAGAGCTTCATCGATTGAAAGCTGCCCTTCGCCAATATGTTTTCCCGACATGGTGTAAACAGAGAATATGTCGCGGTGTGGCTCGTGGTGCGGGTCGTGAAATACCTCGTTCCATTGATCCTCAGTCGCATTGACCATGTCTTTTGGCTCGTACCCGAGGTGGGCAGCATCGCCGTATGTATAACGGCCGAACCATGCATCAGCAACTTCAGGGTCGTCGAGCCATTGTGCGATCCGTTGAACGTCTTCACGGGTTACCGGGTGCAACTCAACTAATGAGGCCACGTTGTCCTCCTTAAATCTGTTGTGTCAGGGCCACGCGATAGTCGAATTGCACTCGTCGAAGGGTGTGTCCGGATGCGATTGCATGCGGTCAGGCTTGAGTGGGCGATATCCGAGGCCGAGCCCGCAGTATACCGGAAGGTTAAAATGGCGTATTATTCGGACAGAATCACGACCGAGAAAATGACCATGTTAGTTAGGGATTCACGTGATTTGCACCACCTGATACGATTTGTCGACTCGGTTGGTCAGCTATTTCGTTAAAGCGGTGCCTTGCTGATCACCTAAACGACACCCGAATACC
>CAYTAO010000046.1:1101-9481 GCA_964435915.1 uncultured Dehalococcoidales bacterium | reverse complement strand
GAAAAATAGAGGTAGACAATGTCCGACCACTGGAAGATGGAAGCTGAGATCGAATACTGCGTGCCATGCGGTTACGCAAACCTTGCATCAAACATGGTTAGCGAGTTATTTCAGGCCGCTGGACCCTCGCTGGCAATTTCACTCAAGCCTGGCCACAGCGGCGCCTTCAAGGTAACCGTTGATGGCCGAGTGCTCTGGGACAAGAAAGAACAAGGCCGATCTCCTCACATCATGGAAGTCAAAGAACTCAAAGCGACTGTTTCAAATATGCTTGAGTCTGGCGCTGTAATTCAGACCAACTAGAACCGCCACACCGCTGAAAAGGCGGGAGGATAATCGATCGTTTTCGGATCGATACGTAATCAGTGTGAGGTAGATATGCCTGAAGTACCTGCCAAGGTCAGTGCTGAGATCGAATACTGCGTGCCGTGAGGCTACCACTCCGTGGCTTTCTGGATAGGAAGCGAACTTTATGCGGCTGGTGGGTCGCACGTAGCGGTGACACTTACACCCGGTCAGAGTGGTGTATTCAAGGTCACCCTGAACGGTGAAGTAGCGTTTGACAAAAATGAAGTGGGTCGATATCCGGCACTGCCAGACTCGAAAGAACTGAAGGCGAAGATCATCAGCATGGTCGAAGCCGTCACTGTTTAGCGCTGGCTGTACCTGAAAATAAAACACCCTTGCATCGATTGCAGGGGTGTTTTTTTATGTTCGAAATCCCATTATTGCGGAGTAATATATTCATACTGGTAGCCCATATTGTCGAGCAGCAGTTGCTCGTTAATATTTTGTCAGTTGTTCATCATTACTTAGTTGTCGGTTAACAGGAGTCAGCATTTGAAAGCCGCAGTTCTTTTCGAATCGAAAAAGCCCATGCCGATCGTGCAACTAGACCAGTCGGAACCAAAGACTGGCGAAGTTCGAGTGAAGATGTCGGCTGCAGGCATCTGTGCGTCAGATCACCACGTGATGACCGGTGACAACCCGACACCGATGCCGATTGTTCTTGGGCATGAAGGCTCAGGCATCATCGACGCTGTGGGGCTAGGTGTCTCAACGGTGAAAGTTGGTGACAGGTGCGTCCTGTCGTTTGTGGCTAACTGCGGTCATTGCCGATCGTGCCGTTCAGGGCTTTCCAACATATGTGATACCAATCGCGAGACGGGTACCCGGCAGTACGATGGCACTTTCCGTCTTCACACCGCTGATGGTACCGAGGTGCACCAGTTCACCAAGCTCGGTGTCTTTGCCGAATCTATCGTGGTTCCGCAACAGGCCTGCTACCCGATGCCCGATGATGTGCCGATGGAAGTTGCTGCGCTAATCGGCTGCTCTGTAACGACAGGTATAGGTGGAGTCATCAACCAGCCCGATATGCGGGCGGGAATGCCCGTTGCCGTGATTGGGGCGGGCGGTGTTGGCCTCAACGCGCTACAGGGCGCTCGGCTCATGAACGCTTCCAAAGTGATTGCTGTTGATATTTTAGATTCCAAGCTTGAATTTTCTTACAAGTTTGGAGCGACGCAAGTGATCAACTCGAAGGAACAGGATCCGATAGCAGCTATTCAGGAAATGACCGACGGTGGTGTGGATTTTGCGTTTGACACCTTTGGGCACAAGATAACGACCGAACAGGCATATAAGTCCACACGAAAAGGCGGCACTACCGTTGTTGTTGGGCTTGCTCCCGACGAGATGACCGCCGAGATTCCGCTGGTTGAACTGGTTCGCAATCAGAAAACACTGGTCGGCAGCTATTACGGTTCAACCAGCCCTCACGAGACGTTTGGCAAACTGCTCGAGTTTTACAGGCAGGGGCGAATCGATGTGGGTGGAATGGTGACTCGTAAATATAAACTCGATGAAATAAACGAGGCATACGAAGCACTTGAGCGGGGTGAGGATGGCAGGGGAGTGATAATTTTCGATTAGGTGTTTGCGATCTAAAGCGAGAAAAAACCGGTAAATACCAGAACATGTGCCGATCGAAAATATACGAAGTACACGGATTGTTCATTTGTTCACTTGCTGCTAAAACGGGCGACTGCTATCCTCCAAACCGGCTTTTTCGTATACGTTTCTCCGGTTTTCCTAAGCAGTAATTGGTAGTTGATGTTCGAGGATTATTTCAGGCAGTACGCGCTGGTCATCATTTTCGCCTCTGCGGCGGTGAGTGTCCCTGTCGGGATGTTGATGATGAGCTACATGGCTCAGTTCATTAAAATCAGGCCATCCCGCCCTACGTCAATCAAAGAAAGCGCGTACGAAGGCGGAATGCCTCCGTTTGGTGGGCGGCCTGCCCGGTTTAACTTCCGTTACTACTACTACGCTCTACTTTTTGTAGTTTTTGATGTTGAAACAATCTTCCTTTTCCCCTGGGCGGTTAAGTACGGAGTGATGACCAAGCAGTTCGGTTTCGCAGCGCTAGGAGCCGTATTGGTCTTCTTGATTGTCGTTACGTTTGCGTACGCATATGCATGGCGCAAGCGTGCTCTAGAATGGGAGACAAACGAATGACCGGTCTAAGATTGATCGATCCATACGGCGCTCCCGCTGGAGCTGACCCACGGGGCGCACTTCAATCAATTACACTCGACTTAGATCGTACCGAGGGTGATGCTGTCAACCGGATGAAGTCGACTCATCTGGAGCCATTTCCCGACCCGGTACTTGAAGTTCCCGATGAACTCCGACGCAGTGTAATTGTTAGCTCCGTCGACTATTTACTTAACTGGGCTCGTAAATCTTCCGTGTTTCCGTTGCAGTCGGGTCTGGCTTGCTGCTCGTTTGAGATGATCGGTGCTGCGATGGCCCGGTTCGACCTTGCACGGTTTGGCATGGAGGCCATGCGCGCTTCTCCGCGTCAGGCAGATCTGCTAATTGTTGCCGGAACACTGACCTGGAAAATGGCAGTGCCCCTGCGACGTCTGTACGACCAGCTGGCAGAGCCGCGCTGGGTTATTTCGAT
The DNA here is from genome assembly GCA_964435915.1 of uncultured Dehalococcoidales bacterium. Taxonomy (GTDB): domain Bacteria; phylum Chloroflexota; class Dehalococcoidia; order Lucifugimonadales; family Lucifugimonadaceae; genus Lucifugimonas. The sequence continues at coordinate 6,510 of CAYTAO010000046.1, read as the reverse complement.
GGGTGTGTGCGCCACTTCTGGTGGTACGTACTACCAGAGTTATTCCGTGGTCCCCGGTGTCAATCACATCATGCCCGTTGACGTTTATGTTCCGGGTTGCCCACCGCGTCCCGACGCCCTGCTCTACGGAATCATGCAGCTACACGACAAGATTCGTCGATACAGCCTTATTGGGCAGGCGGCAGGTCACGAATGACCACTGTCTGGAGTGGGATCGCGCTCGCGGAAGCTATCGAGGCATTTGCCCCCGGCTCTGTCGAGTCAAGTGCTGGGACTGATGTCTGGGTGAAGCCAGAGTCGATATCTGATGTCTGTGAGGGCTTGAAGAGTCGATCGCAATTCAAATTCGACCTGCTGAGCAGCCTGACCGCCGTCGATTTCATCGACCATTTTGAGGTTGTTTACCACCTCAGATCACTCCCGATGAACTCATCGGCAGTCTTGAAGGTCCGAGTCGGGTTAGGTCGCACCGAAGCTTCGATTTCGAGCGTTGTTCCGATCTGGCGCGGAGCCGATTATCAGGAACGTGAAGTGTGGGACCTGATGGGTATTCGCTTTGAAGGGCACCCGAATCACAAGCGAATCATGCTGTGGGAGGGTTTCCCCGGCCACCCGCTGCGAAAGGACTATGTGACTTACGATCAGTCGATAGCCTCAGCGGCTCCGGACGACTCTCTCGATGGTGGTGAGTAATGGCGATTAAAACTCAGCCAGTCACCGTTAACCTCGGTCCTCATCACCCGTCCACACACGGCGTATTCAGAATGCGCGTGATGTTCGATGGCGAGGAAATCGTCGATGTAGCGCCAGTGTTAGGCTACCTCCACCGTGGCTCAGAAAAGCTTGCCGAAGAGCGCACATACACACAGATCGTAACGCTGACCGACCGCATGGACTACGTGTCGTCGATGTTGAACAACCAGGGCTACATACTGGCGGTTGAAAAGCTGGCAGGCATCGAAGCCTCACCACGAGGCGTGTGGCTTCGTATGATCGCTTCGGAGCTACAGCGGGTGGCAAGCCACCTAGTCGCCACCGGATTCCTTTTGCAGGACCTAGGTGCGCTGGGTACTCCTCTTATTTACGCAATGCGTGAGAGAGAAAATATTCTTGATCTGTTCGAGATGCTCTGCGGTGCCCGCATTACAAACTCGTACCTCCGACCGGGCGGGGTGTTCATGGACGCTCCGGCGGAGTTCTGGCCCGCGCTTGACCGTGGTCTCGACGACATTGTTCAGACCATCGACGACCTCGAGGCATATCTCAGTGGCAACGAAATCGTGTTTTCACGTACCAAGGGTACGGCAGTTCTCTCACCAGAACTATTGATCAACGCTTCGATCACAGGTCCCATGTTGCGCGCTAGTGGTGTCGACTGGGATCTGCGCCACCGCGCGCCGTATGACTACTACGACAGGATCACTTTCGAACGGAAACTTCACACAGCATCAGACAACTACGCCCGATATTGGGTACGAGTTCAGGAAGCCCGCGAAAGCGTGAAGATCATCAAGCAATGCATCGAACAGATTGAGCCTGGCCCAGTTCGCCCGTCATTCGATGATGTGCCCCGTCTTCTACGCCCGCCAGTTGGCGACGCATATGTGGCTATAGAAGGCTCGAAGGGTGAACTCGGTTTCTATCTGGTCAGCGATGGCGGAATTTCGCCGTACCGAATGCACGTTCGGGCATCCTCGCTGATCAACCTGACGCTCCTCCGCGACATGCTGATCGGTGGGCAGTTTGGTGATCTCTTTGTAACGTTTGGTAGCGTCGACTTGAACATGGGAGAGGTGGACCGGTAATGGGTCAGTCGCTCATCGAAAATTCACTCTGGCGAAACGTCTACTGTGTACTTGCCGGCGACAGCACCGTCTGTGCCGACAACGGCTACTCTTCAGGCCTGTTTCCTGGTGATTTGGCGTGGCTGGCCTTCACACTTTCCGCTGCCGTCATTATCGGCTTGTACATAAACGGCATTCTTGGCGGTGTGATCGTTCTTATATGGGGTGAACGTCGGTTATTCGGACGCTTCCAATCACGTACTGGTCCCAACAGGTGGGGACCGTTTGGCATGCTCACCTCGGTAGCCGACGCTGTCAAAACGATGTTCAAAGAGGATCTGGTACCTGCGGAAGCAGACCGTATCCTGTTCAACCTCGCACCGATACTCATGGCGGTGCCTGCGTTACTCGTATTTTCGGTAATACCGTTCGGCGCTGGCACGTATGTCGCAGATCTTAACGTTGGCGTGCTGTTCATTATGGCCGTCACTTCGCTGACTACTCTGGCAGTGCTTACGGCGGCATGGTCGTCGGCAAACCGAATTGCGATTCTCTCAGCTTTGCGTTCGGTCGCGCTACTTATCAGCTACGAAATTCCGATGGCTCTCGCACTGGTCGGAGTCATCATGCTTGCCGGATCGATGTCGCTGGGCGACATCATCGCGGCGCAGGGTGTTCCGTTTATTCTCGTACAACCGCTTGGGTTCTTCGTTTTCTTCCTCGCAGCCATGGCCGAGATGGCGAGAGCTCCGTTCGATTTGACAGAGGCGGAATCAGAACTTGCGGCCGGGTATTTGAACGACTATGCCAGCATGAAGTTCGGTCTGTTCTTCTTGGCTGAGTTCATCGCGGAAATCAGCACATCGGCGATCGTTACAGTGTTGTTCCTGAGCGGTTGGAGAGGGTTCGAACCGGTTCCTTCGCATCTCTGGTTCGGCGCAAAGCTGATAGCGGTTCTGTTCGTTATCATCTGGTTCCGAATGACACTGCCACGCCTGCGTGTTGATCAAGTGCTTAAATTCGCATGGAAGGGTTTGTTCGAACTCACGATGATAAACATCGTGGTTACGGCAATCCTGATTGGAATCTGGCCGCAACCGACTACCGCTCAGTTGTGGATGATGGCTGCCATCAACTGGCCTGTGGCGATTATTTCAATATACGCGGTCAGCAAACTGCTCGGCACTTCGTCATACGAAAAGCCGCAGCCGGATGCTGATACCCCCGAGTACCCGGTTGGCAGTGAGTCGATCCCGACGGCATCTGTCTATGTTGCGGATACTCAACCGGCCCAATCCAGTGCCAGTGCTAACGAAGGAGGCGACTGATGATTGGTCTTGGTTTGCCTCGTGGATTCCTGGTAACACTGAAAAACTTTGTGCGATCGCCTGTTACCGAACAGTATCCGGATCGACATGTAGGTCTGTTGGGCGCCGCGAAGGAAGCTGGAATGAATCCGTTCCGGTTCCTCGTCAAGAAACCTGGTGATTCTATTAAGGCGATTGCTGGTCTTGTGACGGTTCCTGTCGTGATCGAGCAGTCGTCTCGATTCCGTGGGAATGAATTCACCTTCTTGGAAGATCGATGTACCGCGTGTGCGAGTTGTGCAAAGTATTGCCCACTCGGAATCATCGAGATCGTCAGCGTGCCCGGAAAAATCGATGCCCAAGAAGGCGAAAGCTACAAACTCGAGGTGTTCGATATCGATATCGGGCGCTGCATGTTCTGCGGTCTATGCGTTGAAGCTAGCCCCTCCGACGCAATGCATATGGGGACGAAATTTGAGCGGTCGAAATATGTTCGTGATGAGCTAGTCATCACTAAGGAAGAGCTGTTCGACGCTGAAAAGAGACCCAGTTCATGGTACCGGCCGCAATTTGAAGAAAACGCGTTTGATCCGTTCAATGAGACGATCAGTGATCATTACGACGCCGGTCGGCATGAACGTCCGTCAAACGAAGACCTGAAGAAAAAGTGGGTCGACGAGCGATGACGGAAATTTCTACACTCACAACAGTCGCCTTCTGGGCAGCTTCGGCTATGACGCTTGGACTAGCAGTTGTAGTGGTGACTCAGCGCGACGTTTTCAGAGCGGCTATAGCACTTGCCGGTTCGTTCATGGGAGTTGGCATTCTGTACTTCGTTCTCAGCGCCGAATTCGTTGGTGTTGTGCAAATTCTGGTGTACGTCGGTGCTATTTCTGTATTGATGGCGTTCGCTGTCATGTTCATTCAAGACATCGCAGCCGGTAGTCGACCATCTCAGGGTCGATTGGCTGGGGCGATAGTCGCAGCGCTGGTATTCGCAGCGCTCGCGTTCACGGCCTACAACACCGAGTGGTTGTCGATGGACGATCTTTCGCCTGTTGCCCAGATGTTTTTGACCGAGGGGTACGCCGAGGTCGGCACGGGCGTAGATGCCCGTGTGGTGCCTCTGGACGTTGTACCAGAAGACGACGATATATTCGTTGATGAAAGAGCTGGAGTGCTCGTTGATAGCACGAGTGCGCTTGGTGTCTCGCTTGTCCGTAAATATATGCTCGCGTTCGAAATCATCGGCCTGCTACTTGTCGCTGCCCTGATAGGCGGGTTGCTGCTGATGCGTGATCCTCCTGAAGGGAAGAAACCTGAGTCAGAGTCAGGAGGTGTCTCGGTATGACCATAGAGAACGTACTCCTGGTTTCTGCAGCACTGTTTGCCATCGGCGCGTACGGAGTTATCTCACGACGAAGTCTGATAACCGTGATCATGTCGCTCGAACTGATGTTCAACGGTGTGGTGATCGCGGCAGTTGCGTTTAGTCGATTCACGCCATCCGCCGCGCTACTCACCGGTGACCCATTGACTGCCGAAGCTATTCGATCTGCACTTACGGGTCATGTATTCGCCATTTTCGTGACCGCAGTTGCTGCAGGTGAAGCAGCGCTTGCATTTGCTCTCGTGTTTGCTATGTACAGGTCAACGGAGTCCGTGGAAATAACCGACGCCTCTGAGATGAAGAATTAGCCATGTGGGTCGATTACAAGAAAACACCAAACCTGATGACTGCGCAGATGTGGAAAGACCTTCTCGAAGGAGAAGGCCTACCGACCAACATTATTCCCGAGGGAGACATCCTAGACTGGTCGGAAAACTCTCCGTTCAGAGTGATGGTTCCTAAAGGTCGAGAACACGTAGCCGACGAAATTTTGAGAAAGCTGTAACTGGGAATATTTGTGATCACTGAAGGACTAGTCTGGTTAATAATCGTCCTGCCCATCGTTGCACTGCTGGTGAATGGTGTGTTGGTGCGCGCCTTCGTCGGACCTAGCTCCAAGTACGCTGGATACATCACGGTTGCTGCTATTGGCGGATCATTTGTCCTCTCTTTGATGGCCCTGCTCACTGTGATGTCAGACGGGCCGCTTCGTCTTGAGTCCCACAATTGGATTGATATTGGTGGACTGAATCTCGAGTTCGGTCTGATGCTCGACCAGCTATCAGTAATAATGCTTGTGGTGGTCAGTGGAGTCAGCTTGCTTGTTCAAATCTATGGTCAGGCATACATGGATAAGGATTCCAGCTACACCCGTTATTTCGCCTACATGGCGTTGTTTACGGCTTCAATGCTGGGACTCGTTCTCTCA
>CAYTAO010000046.1:0-1091 GCA_964435915.1 uncultured Dehalococcoidales bacterium | reverse complement strand
TCCAGGTTTTCATTTTCTGGGAACTCGTCGGTGTTTCGTCGTATCTTCTGATCGGATTCTGGATGGACCGCCCGACGGCCGCTGTGGCTGCCAAGAAGGCGTTCTTGATGACGCGATTAGGAGACTTCGGGTTCCTTCTCGGGATTCTGTACCTCTACTCGGTTAATCCGGAATATATGGACATATCGACCTTGTACGGCGCGATAGCAGGTCATGCTGCCGATATCCCGAGTTCAGTCGCCACGTGGGTCGCACTTGGGCTGTTCGCTGGAGCGGTAGGTAAATCTGCTCAGTTCCCGCTTCACTCTTGGCTTCCTGATGCCATGGAAGGACCAACTTCGGTATCGGCGTTGATTCACTCGGCAACGATGGTCACGGCCGGCGTATTCCTCGTTGCACGGTTCTTCCCGCTATTCGAGCACTCCGACATCATGACGCTGGTCGCTCTGGTTGGTGGTTTCACTGCCGTGTTTGCGGCGACGATGGGCTTGGTTGCGAACGACATAAAGCGCGTGCTCGCGTATTCGACCATTTCTCAACTCGGTTACATGATGCTGGCATTGGGAATCGGAGCGTACGCTCCTGCGATCTTCCACCTGTTCACGCACGCCTTCTTCAAGGCAGCACTCTTCCTGGGTGCCGGTTCTGTCCATCACGCATCGGGCACGTTCAATATGAACTACATGGGTGGACTGAAGAAACACATGCCCAGAACGTACTGGAGCATGATTATCGCCAGCCTGAGTCTTGCAGGGATTGTTCCGTTCTCAGGATTCTGGTCGAAAGACGAAATACTCGGGCACGCCAGCGAAGTTGGGACGATAACGGGGAACATTGTGCTTGCACTCGGTCTTGTAGCCGCCATAATGACGGCGTTCTACATGTTCCGAGCTATTTTCTTGACGTTCCACGGTGAGTGGAAGGGCGGTGGTGAGAAGGAAGAAGTCGACGCCGAAGCCACGGGTGATCCGGCTCCTGTTGGAAACGGGCACTCTCACTTCGGTGAGTCGCCGTGGCTGATGGTCGGTCCAATCACTCTGCTCGCAGTCCTGGCCATATTCATCGGATTCCTGTCGAACCCAATCGTCCAA
>CAYTAO010000045.1:2223-19608 GCA_964435915.1 uncultured Dehalococcoidales bacterium | reverse complement strand
CATCAACATTGTTGGCAGGATCGATTACTCGTCCGCCCTTGAGAAGTAGATCGTACTTAGTAGCCGTTGTCACCGAAACCTCCGAATGCATGTGCCTGTGGCAGTGGACTCGACCATAGCTTTGCTGGTCAGCGCCATCTTAGCGCCGGGATGAGGTAAAAGGGTGATTACGACAACCATATCGAACCCTGTTTCATCACGTTCTCACAGGACTCAGCAGATAAAAACCGGGGGGCACCCGCCTGAGATTGTCGAGAACGAACAGCCCGGCCTGCCGAATGCTTCGGCACCGTGCTAGGCTTTGCCCGCACAGTTTGTGATGATGAATTAAAGAGTCAAAAATACACGCTCGCATTTGAACGATCCCTAATTTCGCCCCCCCTTGCCAACCTGAACGCAATCAAACGGAGTCCTTTTCGATGAGCGAAATCCAAGAAGCTATCGCCACTAGCTACCACCGTACGTTCTCCAAATCACATCCCATCCTAGCGCGGGTCAATCCTGGAACAACCGTAGTCACCAAAACCCTCGACTCCGGAGGACAGGACATCAACGGCGATCATCTCTCGGAGCCCGGTAATCCGCTAACCGGCCCCTTCTACATCGAAGGAGCGGAGCCCGGAGACTCTATCTCCGTGCACCTGACAAAGGTCAGACTGAACAGAGCCTGGGGCTACACGTCCTACCGACTCGGGCTTGTGGCACTCACTCCGGAATCTGTAGAGACTGTCTACTCCAGCAGCTACAAACAGGATCTTGTACGAAATGGCCGCGACAACATGTTGCCGTGGGACATCGATCTGGAGAAAAACACGGTTCGCGCTCGCAATCCTGAAAGTGACACGAGCGCCCTCGAGTTCCCTGCCGACCCAATGCTTGGTTGCATCGGCGTAACACCTGAAGGTGACTTCACTCCTACATCAGGTCCCTCTGCTGGCTACGGCGGTAATGTCGACTACAACCAGATCAAAGAAGGCTCAATCGTCCACATTCCGGTCTATCACGAAGGAGCCTATCTATACGTCGGAGACGGTCATGCATTGCAGGGCGATGGCGAACCGCTCGGTAGCGGTATCGAGACCTCTATGGACGTCGAGTTCATCGTGACTCTCAACAAGGGCGCACAGCTTGCAGCATTCCGCGTGGAAACAGACACCGACATCATCAGCGTGGGGAGCCAGGCCGAGTTCTCAAGCTCGCTAAACCGCGGTCTCCAGATGGCGACCAGCGATATGGTCGACTGGCTTGCAACTGGCTACGGATGGGAACCCTGGGCAGCACACCAGCTAGTCGGAATGATCGGCGTCTACGACGTCGTAACTGTCGCGGGTTCGCTGGCTCTGAGGATCTCGAAAAGCAACCTGAAAGCACCCGGCAAATAAGTCCGATCCCACTCAGGTAATTCCCAGAACTACGAAGGCAGCGAGTTTTTAACCGATTCGAGCGTCGACTCGATATCGGCGTCGGTGTGTGCTGTCGAAACAAACCACGCCTCAAACTGCGACGGCGGTAGATACACTCCGTTGTCGACCATGCCGTGGAAGAACGCCCCGAACGCTTCTCGATCGGTCGCCGACGCACTGTCCATGTCGATCACCTGATTGATGGTGAAGAACACGGTCATGAGCCCGCACGCGCGGTTTATGATCGCAGGAACTTCGGCTTTGCCAAATATATCGAGAACACCGACGGCAAGCTTGTCGGTTTTGGCCTGAAGACCCTCGTAAACTCCCGGCTTCGACAACTCGTCTATCGTTGCAATGCCGGCTGCCATAGCAACAGGATTTCCTGAAAGCGTTCCTGCTTGATACATAGGTCCGAGGGGAGCCACTTCCGACATAATCTCCGCACTGGCGCCGTACGCACCAACCGGGAACCCACCGCCAACGATCTTGCCAAGACACGTGATGTCTGGCATCACTCCGTAGACCGACTGCGCACCCCCAAATGCGACTCGGAACCCGGAGATAACCTCATCAAAGATCAGCAACGCACCATGCTCAATCGTGAGATCACGCAGGCCCTTCAGGAACCCAGGAGCAGGATTCACCACTCCCATGTTTCCGCCGATCGGCTCAACAATCACAGCCGCAACTTCACCGGAATTTGCTTCGAGCAACTCTCGAACCGAGTCAAGGTTGTTGTAATTAGCAACCAGTGTGCTCGCCGCGTATCCGGCGTGAACACCCGCTGACGATGCAATGCCCTGGTTAGCCAATCCCGAGCCTGCCTCGACCAACAGTGCGTCTTCATGCCCGTGGTACCCGCCGTTGAATTTCAAAATTTTATCTCGGCCGGTCTTCGCACGAGCCAGTCGAAGTGCCGACATCGTTGCCTCTGTACCAGAACTAACGAATCGGACAACTTCAATTGAAGGAACCGCGCCAACCACGCGTCTAGCCATCTCGACTTCGAGCTCAGTCGGTGCGCCAAACGATGTACCGAAACGAGCAGCATCAACCGCAGCATTTATAACCGCCGGATGAGCGTGCCCGAGAATCATCGGCCCCCACGAGCACACATAGTCGATCAACTCGTTATCATCGACATCCCAGATACGTGAACCAGACGCCTTCTTAAAGAAAAGCGGATCGCCACCAACTGATCCCCATGCGCGAGCGGGACTGTTGACCCCGCCAGGGATCAAACCCTTAGCATCTGAAAATAATTGAACCGACTTTACACGAGACAATTAAGACCTCCGACTAAAAATCCGTGTGCTTAAAAATTGACTTATGTATTTTGGCGAGAAAAAGGGCACTGTAATAGTGCCCTTTCGCCATATTTGGCTCTATCTGCGTACGAACTCGAAACTATTTGGGCTCCTCATCTTCAACGAGTGCGAACACCTTTTGTACGGCTTCAGCCGCACTGGCTTCTTCACTCCGCAGGAAGCTAATCGGGTCGGCAAGAATTCTTCGAACCAGCGAACGAGTCAGCCTGTCGACCGACGTCGCCTGCTTCTCGGTCAATCCATCGAGCCGACCAAGAGTCTGCTCGACCTCTTCACGTCTCATTTGTTCGATACGAGCACCGAGCGTGCGAATCACCGGCTCATGGTCGATGCCGGTCAAACGCTCCTTGAAACGTCTTACACCATCATCAATAAGGCCCTGTGCATCAGCTGCCGCTTCTGCACGAAGCTCCCAGCTCTCGGTCGATTTCGCTTGAAGCTCTATCATGCTAATCAGGTTCACGCCATCGATATCGGCAGAAGTCGGGTCGACATCACGAGGCATTCCGAGATCGAGAACACTCAGGAGTCGAGCCGGACGTTCCTCCATGACAGCGCTGAGTGTGTCAGCAGTGATAACCGAATCTGTTGCCGCTGTGCACGTAATCAAAACATCTGTCTGAACTAGAAACTCAGAGATATCTTCGAAAGGAATCTGCGGCGATCCAAGTTCATCGGCAAGTATTCGGCCACGGTTCATCGATCGGCTCGATACAACAATGTCGTCAGCCCCATATCGTCGAAGCGCACGAGCTGTCAGCTTGCCCATCTCGCCAGCACCAAAAAGAAGTACGCGAAGACCCTTCAAATCACCAAGCGTGTTCTGAAGCTCCTGAACTCCGAGTGAAGAAACTGAAATGCGGTTGCGACCAAGATCTGTCTCCTTACGAATTCGGCGGCTCGTTCGAAGTGCAGCGTGGAACAAGCGTGAAAGCAAGGGATCAACAGTTCCGGCCTCACCAGCCGCCTGCATCGCCCTTGTCACCTGCCCTAAAATTTGAGATTCGCCAAGCGCTACCGATTGAAGCCCGGCAGTCACGCCAAACAAGTGCTCCGCTACGGCGTCTCCTGTCATGGTGTAGACGTACTCGCCAATTTCCTGGATACCCGCGTGCTCTGGAACAGCCTCAATGTACTCTTTGAGCTGACGAACTCCAACTTCAACATCGTCGGCAACCGAATATATTTCGGTACGATTGCAAGTTGAGAGTATGACTCCGCCACCAGCGTAAGTTGCCAGTCGACTTAGGTGACTCTTCAATTCGTGAGTCGGCACCGCGACACACTCCAGCACTTCAACTGGAGCACGGTCTATGTTTATGCCTGCGAGTATGAAAATCAATTTATTCGAGCCTACCTGTTGTAATGCTCAGTTTGGCGGATTCCCATTAATGAATATCAGCCTTTATCCGAAGGTCGATCAGGTGCAATTAGCGGTCAACTGCAAAACTTATCACGCTTAATTGCGTCTTTTACCTAATTATGTGAAGAGTCTGTGAGGGTTGGTGATAGCATTCACCCCTCGACCGTTAAAAGGTATCAATCAATCGGAAGAATTCTAGTCTTACACATGAGTAATAATCTCATTACCCCGCCAAACCAGCGTGGATACACGATGCCGGAAGTATTTGTAACTACAGAATGGCTTTCTGAGCACATTTCAGATCCCAATGTCAGAATCGTTGATACAGATGTCCCCGAACTATATGAGACTGGCCACATTCTCGGAGCAATAAACCCGATCGATCACTATTACAAAACCTCGCTTGAAGACCGCACGCACATTCAGGGCGCAGAACAGTTCGCCAGAACTATGTCAGATATGGGAATCGGTGACGCAACCACAGTCGTTGGCTATGACCGGTCGGGTGGTGTCTACTCATTCCGACTCATGTGGGCACTCCACTACTACGGTCACACCAATGTGAAATTCCTAGATGGCGGGCTCCCAAAATGGAAAGCCGAAGGCAGATCCACAACCAAAGACAATGTTTCGTTTTCGGGAACAGCAGGTTCGTTCACACCAAAAGTCAATTCGGAAATCTTTGCATCTCGCGATCGCGTGTTAAATGCAATTGACGACGACTCAACGGTATTGCTAGATGTCCGCGCCGATTCAGAGTGGTCTGGCGAAAACAAACGTGGCGGACCGCGTGGCGGGCGTATCCCCGGTGCCGTTCACTTTGAATGGATTAACTTCCACACCGGCGGCGACGTACCGGTTTTGAGATCAGCCGATGAAATCCTGAAGATGCTTGCGGATGTGGGGATCACACCCGACAAAAATATCATCATCTACTGACAGGGTGGCATCCGTGCGGCGCACGGATTCTGGACTCTGAAACTCGCTGGGTTCGACAAGGTAAGGGACTACGACGGATCTTGGAGGGAATGGGCTGCGGTGGCTTCATGCCCGATAGATGGCCTTACATAAAATCGGGAAAATAATAAAGGTGTACTGTGCCGCTCTCATATTACAACTGAGAGATGGCAGTTATCACTAAATCTGTTTGCCATTCATTTGCCATACAGCTTCATGACGGCTCGATTATCTGCGCGAAGTTTTGGATAATTTTCCCCTATCGCGATCGGTCGCTTCTCGTCGTGTTTGCCAGCCCCGCTTTCTGCACGAACGCGATTTGACGGCCCGAAGTCGAAATCGCCAGCAAACTACGAGAGGTCTACGGAAACGAGGTTGACTTGTTGCGCGTCGATCTATACTCGAACCCGCAAGAAATCCAGAGTGACCTAAGATTGCCAAACTCACTCCTCTACTCATAGAGTGGGGCCGGTCGTCTCAGGAGTGGACATTCATAGTGGACTCGGACGGAATCGTAACCCACGGGTTTGAAAACTTCGCTCCAAAGTCAGAGCTAATCGAAGCCCTCGATCAGACCATCGCAATGGGCTGATCAGACAAAACCAATCGGTACATACGCCTCTCCTTACCCCTACAATACCCTTGGAATCCGTTGAAAATAAAACTCACGGTTGCATTGGAACAGGCATTGACCAACTGGCTATCGCTCGCCAAAGCACAAGAATCTGAAATGTTCGATCTCATCAAAAAGCTAGTGATGATCGAAACACCCACGAGTGACAAGCCCGCGAACGATCACATCTCGTCGGTCGCAGCCCAGCTTTTACGAGATCTCGATGCCGAGGTCGTTGTCCATCCGCAGGAAAATTTTGGCGACCACATCACAGCCGACTGGACCGCAAACAACGGGAACAATAAACAGCACGTTCTTATAGTCGGTCACCTCGACACTGTCTGGCCATTCGGCACGCTCGAACGGATGGGTTACGAAGGGCGAGACGGACGGCTTTACGCCCCCGGCGTGCTGGACATGAAAGCCGGAATCGCAACAACTATCATCGGGTTACGGACACTGCGAGAAAACGGACTCTGGCCAGATCGACCCGTCAAGGTTCTGTTCAACACTGATGAAGAGGTCGGCAGTCCATCGTCGAGACCGCTGGTCGAACAGTCCGCTCAAGAAGCAGAGTACGCACTGATCATGGAGCCGGGTCAAGGTGAATCCGGGGCGCTCAAAACCGAACGAAAAGGCCTGGGCGAGTTTCGGATTCTGGTGAAGGGCAAAGCCAGCCACGCAGGAGCATTTCCCGAGCGGGGTGCCTCAGCCATTCACGAATTGTCACAAAAAGTAATCGAACTACAGGCAATGAACGACTGGCCAAACGGGATCACAGTAAATACAGGTCTCATCTCCGGAGGAACGGCTCGAAACACCATCCCCGCATATGCAGAGGCAACGATCGACACGCGTGTGAAAACGCTGGAACAGGCTGAAATACTCGAAGCAAAAATTCGCGCACTGCAGCCGAGCGTTCAAGGAACATCAATCACCATCAAGGGAGGATTCCACCGCCCTCCGATGGAACGAACACCCGAGCTCGCAGTACTTGCAGGCAAGCTAATCAACTGGTCACAAGAGTTCGGATTCGTGCTCACCGAAGAGTCAACCGGTGGAGGAAGTGACGCCAATCTCACAGCTGCAATGGGCGTTCCCTCCGCAGACGGCATAGGTGCAAAGGGTCAAAATCCGCACGCTGAAGGTGAAAACATCGAAATCGGTGAACAAGTCAATCGGCTCGCGCTCTTCATGAAAGCGATAAACTCGCTCTAGTAGTGCGTAGATGACCCAACAGATCGAATCAGCCTCACAGACCCTTGACAATGTCCGACGCCTAGCCGTTGGTCGCGGTGACATGCTGAATTTAAATCGAATTCTGGTGCCGCTTAACGGCTTCCGCAGATCCGAGCAAATCCTACCGTTCGCATCGATGCTCGCCGACTGGTTCTCCGGTGAGATAACTCTTTTCCACAGCCTGCCATCCACGCACCCTGCTCGAGGCGCTCGCCCTGGCCAGGTGCAATACCCCGACGCACCTCACGATCGGGGAACCTCGCTTGCCGCCGCCTACCTTGAAGAGGTCGTCAGCAGACTTGGACCACATGGCGTGAAATCTCGATGGGGTATAGCAACAGGCGATGCCGTCTCGATGATCGCTTCACGTTCAGCAACGAGTTCCTTCGGAATGGTGGCAGTCGCCACAACTGCCCGTTCGCGCCCGCACCGATTCGTGTCACGAGGTCTGCTAGAAGGTCTATGGCGAACCACCGCCGTCCCACTTCTGATCGTGAACCCGTTACACGCCAACTTGAATGGTTTGCAGCCCACCCCGCCAAAAGAACTGATCGTCCCCTGTCCGCGCGGTGCCGCCGATTCAGCTCTGCCGATAGCCAGCGCAATCGCCGGGGCCAGTCGCTCAACTATCAAGATCGTCCTGTCGAAATCGGATTCAACCGGTGAGATACAGAACCAACTTACCACCATGTTCTCGAACGAGAATGTCAAAATTGAGATAATTCACGGTGAGAACAAAATGATCAGGCAGGTACACGACCTTCAGACCGACAACCAGGGATCGTGGATCGTTATCGGATCGGAAATGCGCTCCGGAATAGCAAGGTCAATACTTGGAAGCACGTCAGATATGCTAGTCCGTGAAGCCATCGGACCAATCGTGGTTGTACCCGACCCAAAAGTGATGCGACTTCGTAAACAGTCTGCACATGAAGCAACGCAGAACCTCGCTTCATCACTCTAGCGAGCATGCAGTGCCCTGAACCGTTGCTGCCTGCCGTATGGCTCTAACAATAAAAACAACTTAACCGGCAAAATCCTGCTCGCTCTCCTAGTTCCGGCGTATTACATATCCACCAAGAGCCCCAACGGTCGCCCCGAACCACGTATATGGGATAAGAGCGATAGTCACCCACACTCCCAACATGATCGGTATCGTAAGTATTTCATCTACACCAATTACGAACTTCACGATCAGCATCACTAACGCCGGGATAAACATTAAACCGGCCATCACCAAACCGAACTTCACGATCCCGTTCCCATCTATCTTTGCAATACCACCGCCAATAAAGCCAGCGATGAACGGACTCAGCGGAACCGCTACATAATGGACGATCGGAATAACGAGAGACGTGACCATGATTCCAAAGCCGACCATAACCCCTTTTAGCATTTAGATTACCCGTAATTCCAGTTCAAGTTGTTCACTTACAGCAAAATTGTGACGCTTCAACTAAGGGTACGGCGTTCAACCGACCTCGCAAATAGCCGCGCAGAATATTAATCGGTACTAACTGACTCGACGAACCGATTCAGCAAATACGTGTGTGCCCGCGAGAGTTTTTCTCACAGGGCATCTCGTCGAAATATCCGAAAGCCTTTCGATTTATGCGTCACCCATATCGCTATGCAACGCCAGCTCGATCTGGAACCGCTCAACCAGTCCGCGATCCTCTTCAACCCTCGTTGCATCGTCGGGGTAAACCTGGTCATGTTGGATATCGACTTCCACACGTTCAAGCGCCCACTCTTTGCGCCGGGCATACAAAAGCAACGTCATACACGGTCCAAATGCCCCCAACAGCAGATCATAGGCCCCGAATCCATTCCATCGCCAACCTCAGGAGGTTCATCGGCTATCCAATCATGCCCCCGTCAATCGAACCTGAACGTTGTTTATGTTTTCGACCGAAACTCTAGCCATTCAGTACGCCGCGTCGATTCATAGTAGTATCTTCAAATCTGCCGACCGACCTCGTAGGTTGAACACGACAGCTAACATCGACTACCAGCTCACCCACTCTGAAATACAAACACCTATCTGCACTGGTCTGGTACATGCCAAATCAAGATGGTTCCCTAACCGGGGCCGACGAGATTACTCTCGTGCAAGTACTCAATCGAATGGTCCCGTCCGACGACGACGACCTGGGCGCCGGAACACTCGGAATATTGGATGAAGTTCAGCAGCGCTCGACAGGCGATGATCAACTTCACCATGCCTTCATGCGCATCACAGAAGCACTTTCACTCGATCTATTGGCTCAGGCCGTTGGCGGATTCGCAGCTCTCAGCGAACAAGAACAGGTCACATCGCTTCACGGAGTCGAGAACGTCTTGCCCGAAGAGTTCGGCTTGTTCTTGGGGACAGTCCGCGACGTCTACTACGAGGACAGGCGAACGCCAGATCGACCCGAAAATTTCAAAGGAGATAACGAAGAGTTCGGAAAAATCCCCTCACCGTCCGAGGAAATACTAGAACGCCTGAGCGAAAAAAAATCAAGTGAATCGAAGAAACCGCAGGCCCCCCAACACATCAGTCCGGATCAAACGAGAGAACAATGACCTCTAGCACTCTCAAAGTCCTGTTTGACACGGATATCGGGTCTGACATCGACGATGCTGTCGCCCTCGCCTACCTTCTTGCTCAACAAAGTTGCGATCTGCTGGGTATCACCACCGTTTCCGGCCAGCCAATCGAAAGGGCAAAACTGGCAAGCGCTTTATGCAAAACCTCTGGACGAGATATCCAGATAGTCCCCGGTAACGAGAACCGACTCGACGGGCCTACTCGACAGCGAAATGTTCAACAGGCACAGGTACTACCAAACTGGGATCACGACACCGAATTCACCGAACAAAGCACCACCGACTTCATGGCAGAAGTGATCAGGGCAAATCCGAACGAAGTGGTTCTACTGGCAGTTGGCCCCTTGACCAATGTCGCTGAGCTATTCAGCAAACACCCCGACACCGCAGGTCTACTGAAATCACTTCAACTAATGTGCGGCCGATTCACCAACAGCCAACAAGACCTCCCAAACGCCGAGTGGAATGCCCACTGCGATCCTGCAGCCGCCTCCGTTGTCTACTCAACCACTGCTCCCGGTCATACCTCTCTCGGGCTCGATGTGACCAACCAGATCGTTATGGATTCAAACGAAATACGCACACATTTTCAACATCCGCTCCTGCAACCAGTTCTCGAAATGTCAGAGGTCTGGTTCAACGAACGTACCCAGTTGAAATTCCACGATCCATTGGCAGCCGTAACGCTATTCGACGACTCGATCTGCGGATACGAGCAAGGCACCGCCCTAGTTACACGATCCGATAACCGGGACGATGGAACAATGGAATGGAGCCCCAACGCAAAAGGACCGCATCGCGTCGGCGTGACAGTCGATGCGGCCCATTTCTTCAACTCATACTTTTCAGTATTCGATTAGCACCGAACGTTCACGCCCTTCTACTTACTCAGGGAGAGGGCTTAGGGTGTCGATAAGACCGTCTTCCGGACACACCGTTAACATCAGATATCGTCACAACCCACCCCCTAACTCCCTACCTGCTAGGGAGAGAGGATCGCTCGTCGACTGACCTACACCAGATCGAACTCGATCTCAAACTCTGCACAGATTCCTCGGAACCAATCGACAACTTCCGGATGCAGTGGCACGCCGTTTTCACGTCGTTCAATTCTCACTTCGTGCTCTGGCAACCCGGCGTAGTAAACACGATCTTCGCCAGGCATCGGTTTCGTGGTTGCGTAAGCCTTCAACATTCCGTCCATATTTTCCTTAAACTCGTCTACATCGCCAAAGGCGTCCACCGAATAGGCCGCTAGAAAGTGACCACGTCGTTCACGAGAAAGAGTTCCAAATCCCGGTGCAAACGAAAGCTGACCACAGAGAATATCGACCATTACACCAAGGCCGTAACCCTTGTGGGAGCCAAGCTCACGAGTCGAACCCAGAGGAAGCTGCATTCTCAGCGAGTTTGCCGCGAAATCAACACTGGCACCACCGGCCATATCAGGCGTGCCATCTTCACCGGCAACCCAGCCCGGTGACATTCCCTTGCCCATTCGGTTTGCAAGCCCAATCTTGTTACCGGCGATCGAAGTCATTGCCGCGTCGAACATGAACGGCGGTTGATTTCTTCCAGGTGCGGCGAATGCGATAGGGTTAGTCCCAAGTTGAGCTTCAGCGCCGAAAGTAGGAACCATCGCCTTGCCGCCAGCAGTCATGCACCACCCGATCATGTCGTGCTTTACAGCCATCATAGCGTGATACCCAGCGGCTCCAAGATGGCCGGAGTTTCGTACAGCCACAACGCCTGTCCCAACCGCTCTCGCCTTGTCAATCGCTATCTCCATAGCTTTCGGAGCGACCATGCAACCGAGACCGACGTCACCATCGACTGTAGCAGTCGATGGTGTTTCCTTAACAATCTTTATCTGAGGATCAGGATTCATATTGCTCGAGGTGTACATCGAAACATACGCCCGCAACATGTTCGACACACCGTGGGTGTCGATCCCATTCTCATCGGCAAATATCAAGACATCCGCCCCCAGCCTGGCTTCCGACTCTGGCACGCCGCATTTGATAAAAACCTGTTCCGTAGCGTTACGCAATTTATCCACATCTACCCGAACAGCGATATCATCCGGAACCTGAAAGTGCTTTAGCAACTCAAACCTCGCAATATGATCGACTTAGCAACCATGTTGTAATCCAATCTAATCGGCGGAATGCTAGCACCATAATCGCGGCTGGTTGAGACTTCTGATCAACGATTTGCTAGGCTGATACCAGCCCGAATTTGCTTCGTCACACGGCCTTAGCGAACGCTCAGGCGGATAACAAACCAAAAACGGGGCTGTAGCTCAGTTGGGAGAGCGCGTCGTTCGCAATGACGAGGTCCGGGGTTCGATTCCCCGCAGCTCCACCAGGGCAACATATTGACGGGCCACCGAAATCTCGGTGGCCCGTCTGCTTTAACCTCGTTGCGCACTCCATCAGTTAAATATCAGGCCCACCACGAGCGTCCGTCGTCCCGACGTAGAACGATGCCAGATCAATACTGTCGCACCAGCGAGAACAGCAGCAGGGATGTAGCCCTCGTCAATAGCCATCCACGCGATCACGAATTGACCTGAACGCGACAGAGTCCGGGCTAAACCCCGGACTCTGCATAGCTGTCTGATCACATTTCAATGAACGAAATGCCCATCATGCCGCCGCCGCTTATGGCTTGGACATGCGGTTTTCCATCGACGTAATAACCTCTACCAAGACCGTATTCCCACTCTCGTTTTCGGCACGTGCCTGTTGAAGCGCCACACCGACACCGTCCGGTTGCTCAACCCTGATTCCCTTGGCACCAAGCGACTCTGCCAGGGCTGCATAGTTCCCACTTAGCGCCGACGAACCGTAACGTTCGTACGCCGTTGGCATTCCCTCTTTATAGCCACCCATACCCGAGTTATTGATTACAACAATGGTGATCGGAATATCGTTCCGCACTGCTGTCTCAACATCCATTCCGCAATGACCGAAAGCAGCGTCGCCCATGAAACTCACGCAGAATCGTTCGGGCTTCGCCATCTTGGCGCCAATCATCAGACCGAGACCGTATCCGAGGTGAGTCGTCTTGCCCCAGCCGATATAGCTGTGCGGCACTGTCGCGGTGTAGAACGGCATCATTTGGTCCCTGGGATGACCGGCATCGTGAGTAACGACCGATGTGTCCTGGTCGATCACCTGATCCATCTCCCAGATCACCCGATACGGATTGACCGGAATTTCATCCGAAGTCAGAATCGGCTGCCAGCTCTCCATCCACGGATCGCGTGATTCTTTGATTTCACGTTCAGTCTTCGCTCGGCGACCATGCCCCGGCTCCGACACCTTCCCTTTCGCAATCCCGATCATCGCGTCGAGAACGAGTTTTGCATCACCGGGAAGTGGGATATCAATGTCGTAGTCACGGTTTATGTCAGACAGATCAGCCGAGCAATGGATCAGTGTTTTGCCATCAGGCGGACGCTGGCCGTAGTGGGTGCCAGACATGCTCGTGCCAACGGCAAAAATAACATCCGACTCGTCAAGCCACTTCCTTGCCTGACCCGAGTAAGTAAGGTTCGTTGCACCGAGAGACAGTGGGTGCTTTTCGTTGAATCCACTCTTACCCGGCATCGTTGTCATCACTGGAATACCAGCGAGTTCAGCAAACTCCGTCAAACTCCCGGATGCCGCTCCCATCAACGTTCCCTGACCTGACCAGATAAATGGCCTCTTCGCGTTCAACAGTGCATCAACCGCACTGACGATGTCAGACTGTGGAGGCAAGAACTTACCCGCCTTCGCCGCTACGTAGCTCTGAGCCGCTTCGGGCACATCGGCTGCCATCACATCACGGGGCAGTTCGAGTACCACAGGTCCCCGCCGCCCAGTTCGCATTTCGTTGAACGCCCTGCGGAACATCGCCGAGATTCGCTCAGGAGATCGAATCGTGTCGGCCCACTTGCTGATGTGCCGAAAGTTTTTTGGTGTGCGGAACGAAACCGTCATGTCCTGGTTGGTCGTCACATCAGAATCGGCAAGGATCAACACCGGGATGCCATCACCAAAAGCCTGCGCAACGCCACCAAATGCATTCTCAGATCCCGGGCCACGCTGCATGCAGAACACACCGAACTTCTCACCGTCCATCAACCGTGAATATCCGTCGGCAGCATGAATACCTGCTCGCTCGCTGCGGAAGATCACCGGCCGGATCGAATGTCTGGCTATCACCTCGATAAGAGGATTAGCGGGAAAGCAGGCCATCCAATCGACCCCTTCTTTGCGAAGTATTTCTGCAACAAGCTCGTATCCATTCATAATTTTCTACCCCCTGTTAAATGCTGCCGTTTCGTCACCATAAACCAGCGCGTTTTCCAAACCGATTCGAGCCGATACTGCCGCTCGACTCAAAAAATAAAGTCAAACCGATATTCCTCGGAGATATTCTCACATATGTGGTGACATATCACTATTTATGTAATAAATTTCCTTGCGTACGGAAGCCTGAACTACTTGAACGGGCATTGTCCATTACTACGAGCGATCATTTGATCGGAAGACTGTTAAAAAAATGAGCAGCATTGAAGATCGGTTCCGAGAATTACATCCAAAGTCGAAACCCCTGTCAGACAAGGCAAATAGTCTGTTCGCGGACGGCGTAACACACGTCTCCCGCCAGATGTCGCCGTATCCCATTTACATGGAACGTGGTCAGGGTCCGTCGAAGTGGGACGTCGATGGCAACGAGTATATCGACTACAAGACAGGCCACGGATCGATGATCCTCGGTCAGGCCCATCCCGCCGATGTAAAAGCAGTTCAAAATCAGATGGCCAACGGGACGCCCCTCCGTTCCGGAACCCGATTTGAAGTCGAGTGGGGCGATGCCGTTACCCGTCTGGTGCCATCGGTTGAAAAGTTGCGATTCGTCGGATCCGGCACCGAATCCCTGATGATGGCATTCAAAATGGCACGTGTCTTCAGCGGAAAAGAAAAGATCGTCAAGTTCGCAGGCGCGTTCCACGGCTGGGGCGACACCGCATACGTAACCGACGAAAAGACAGACCGGCAGTATGGGATCCCGCGTGGTACAAGCGCTGCGGTAATAAACGCACCGCCGCACGATCTTGACGCTTTGGATGAAATCCTAACTAGCAACAACGATATTGCTGCCGTCACATTCCAGGGCAACGATATCGCTCAACCCGAGTTCATGACCGGACTGCGCGAACTAACAACATCGCACGGTGTATTGCTTATCTTTGATGAAGTCGTAAGCGGATTCCGATGGTCGAACGCTGGCTGTCAGGGTCGATTCGGAATCACTCCGGATCTGAGCACCTTTGCCAAGATTCTCGCTGGTGGGCTCCCAGGCGGAGCAGTTGGAGGAAGAGCCGACGTGATCAACACAGTTGGTGAAGGCGGAATCCGACATCCGGGTACTTTTAACGCCAACCCACTGTCAGCGGCAGCTGGTGCGACGGCGCTCAACATTCTCGAAAACGAGCCAATTGGCGAAATTGCAGAGAAACAGGCCGTTCGCCTGAAGGCCGGACTCAACAAGGTCCTCCAGTCGATGGAGATCCCCGGCGGAGCATACGGTCAAGCGTCGGTTGTAATGGTCAGCCTCGGGACACCTGTCGACATCGACGACCCGTTCGCCGTTCCGGCAGGGACTGAGCAGGGCGGTAGGCCGGTTGCGAATGAAGTGCTCAATGAACTTCAACTCGCGATCATCAACGAAGGACTGTGGACGCACCCCGCGTCGATGATCCTCTCCTCAACTCACAGCGACGATGACGTC
The DNA here is from genome assembly GCA_964435915.1 of uncultured Dehalococcoidales bacterium. Classification (GTDB taxonomy): domain Bacteria; phylum Chloroflexota; class Dehalococcoidia; order Lucifugimonadales; family Lucifugimonadaceae; genus Lucifugimonas. The sequence continues at coordinate 4,323 of CAYTAO010000045.1, read as the reverse complement.
GACAACACCGTGAGTCGCTACGAAGCGGGTCTCCACGCAGTTCGAGCTGCTGGTCTGATATAGAAAACGTTTTAGCCGAGAACGTGGCTCTGTTGCCAGAGCCACGTTCTCGCGCTATACGTTCTTCAATCTTCGGGTTGCGTATAGGAAAGTCCAGTAGCAGCCTCGACAGAAGTCATACGTACTCCATCAGTTCCCTCACTCGTACCTTGTCGATCATGTCGCTCGAACTGTGTCCAAACAAAACGGCGGGGCAAAACAGGCTGGGTCGTATGTCAATCCCACGATATTCTTCACCGACGATCGATATCGAGAAGGAGGACGATTCCCAGGTATTCAAATCGCACTCTTCGGTCGCGGAACCCACCAGTCCGTACTCATCGAAACGTGATCGGATGTACTCGGCAACACGCCGTTCAGCATCGGCACCGGTCCAGCGAATCCCAATCGATCTGCCATCTACATCGTTCTCACTACCGAGCCGCGTTCGCTCGCCGTTCTTGCCTTGATCTCGGCAACATCCAGCTTATTCTCAGGCCAGTCTTCAGGCACAACATGAGATGTACGTAGCAAAATCCTCGATAGGAAACCCGAATACTCCTTCAACTCACGAATTCTGACCTTATCTACCGTATCGTTTGCACTATGGCTGAAACCCGCATCGGGGTGTCTACCCACGAATCTCCAGCGCCACAAACTTCCCGAGGGGATGCCTCTGAGCACGAACGGATACTTGTCGCCCGACGAATCAATGTCGGCCAGCACATGACACTTCATCCCTTCACCCATGGCATCCAGTTCTCGTTGGATCAACGGCCTCAATTCCGGGAACTGCAACGCTACACCCTTCATCGAACCCACCGCCAATTCGTCAAGAACAATCATTAAGCGCGGAAGAGGATCGTCTCCATAGTGCCGTTCGACAAATCTCTTCGATCCCTGCAACCCCTGCTCCTCAGATCCAAACGTTACGAACCGGATAGAACGACCCGGACTGATACCATGCTCCTCCTTCAGTCGAGCAAGCAATCGGGCCGTTTCCATCACAACGGCAGTTCCTGAAGCGTTGTCGTTTGCTCCGGGAGAATCTACCGTCGTGTCGTGGTGAGATGCAAGAATAATCCACTCGTCTGGCCACACATCGCCACGAATCTCACCAACCACATTGCTCGATGGCTTCGGAAATCGCGTGGATTCGACAAGCACGGTCACAGTCGCACCATTCGCTGCCCTCCGACCCAGCAATGCACCGTCTTCACGCGAAGTGTGGACAATCGGCATCGCCAGAATATGGGGATCTTCATCACGCCAGTCACCAAGATGAGCATCCGCCGTTCGGTGGCCACCAGCCGCATAGGGCGTGATCGCCGCAGCGACACCCAGAGTTGCCAGATGTTCGAGCCTGAACGTCAACGTCTCAGGCGGTGAAAATGGTTCGTAAGCACCAGCAATCAACACCACGGCGCCCTCAAGCTTCGACAACAACGGTTGGAGCTCGTGTGGCATACCGAATCCAACATCAATCAGTGGCGCAGTCACATCTACCGATGGGCAAAACAGGCTGGGCCGAACATCAATGCTCCTGTCGTCTTCTCCCTGAATCTTAATTGAGGAAGCAGTCGACTCCCAGGTGTCGACATCGAAATCTTCAATCACCGCAGCTTCAAGTCCAAACTCATCGAATTGACCCCTGATGTACTCAGCAGCCCGTCGCTCGTTTGCAGAGCCACCCCAGCGAACTCCGATCGTGTCACAAAGAGTATTTATGTGTTTGCTGGTCAGAGAGTCGACAAAAGCGCTCCCCATCAACCATCTCTCAGCAGAAAGCCATTCAACCACCACAGGTAATTCTCCGATTCCAGATTGTCATTGCCAAATTGCTCGTTCCCAAACTTCTCGCTCAACGTACGGTCGGGATTATAGGACGCCTAAATCGACAGCACGGTGCGATCAGGGATCTGATCCCAGTTGAATCGGCCAATTTGTAGATGTGTTCTGATGCCTGCGAACCAATTCAGACACCACCCATCAAAGCGGTTTCAGCAGAATCCCAATCGATCTGCCATCTACATCGTTCTCACTACCGAGCCGCGTTCGCTC
>CAYTAO010000045.1:0-2123 GCA_964435915.1 uncultured Dehalococcoidales bacterium | reverse complement strand
TTATAGGACGCCTAAATCGACAGCACGGTGCGATCAGGGATCTGATCCCAGTTGATTTCTCGTCCCAGCCCCAGTGTCGGCGGGACGTACATATAGCCGTCTGCTACGCGATGCGTGGCTCGAATCAGCTTGGACGCCACTGCCGTAATCACTCGGTCAGGAGCCGTCGGAGGCCATGCTGCATGCTCCCATCAGGAACTTTGCCACCAGATTCTCCCTTTATAAAACTCGAAGTAGTCCGCCTCTTGAAACCAATTGGAAATTTCATAATCAACAGGATGACTCGGTAACGATCAACGTGTCTGAGTCATCGCGTATTTTCCTGATAATCGCTAACTAAACTGCTCCATCAATGATCGCATCGATTACCAGTGGCTTGTCCATCTCAGATCCTCTCTGGATCTGCGCTGTAAGCTCATCTGGTGTCTCGACACGCACACCCTCGACACCGTAAGCATCAGCCTGTTTCCTGAAATCCAATGGGATGTCGAAGTCGGCCGCAAAGTACTCGGTCGGAGTCGGCAAACCCTGAAGTCGGTGATAGACATTCGAATTGAGCTTTAGCACTCGGTAGGACTGGTTGTTGCAGATCACAAATATTGCAGGAATGTTCGAGTTAGCAGCAGTCCACAATGCCTGTACGGTGATGATCGCCGTACCATCGCCCATCACACCGACAGCCTGCTTCTCAGGCATGCCCAACTGAACACCCATCGTGGCACCCATCCCCCAACCTATCGCGCCACCACGAATCGCGTAGTAGCTGCCTCGCTCGTCCGGGCTCATAGCTTCGTAAACCAAACCTGCAGTGCTGACTCCGTCGTTGAAAACCGCTGCTCCAGGCGGCAACGCACCGGCGAGCGTGCTAGCCAGCGTGGCAGGGCTCATCAACGCGCCTTTTTTCTGTGTCACAGCAGACTTCGCAAATGCCGCGCGACGTGCTGCCGACTGTGCAGTTGCCTCTCTTACGCGCAACGCCGCTTCTTCGGTCTTGGTCCCGGTGAATTCATCCGCGGCGGCATCAGCCAACTGCCTCACAACAACCTGCGGCGATGCGAGAACTCCAATGTCAACAGGCTCTGATTTACCGATAGAACCGGGATCTGAGTCGATATGAACCAGATTCGTGCCCTCGGTAAGTATGCTGCCCTCCTGGTGGAAGAAATCGTCGAACACCGTACAACCAGCTGCGATGATCAAGTCGGCCGACCTGATCGCAGCAAGTGCCTGTGGCGCCCGCACAGAAAGATTACCCTGCCACAACGGGTGAGTCGCAGGGAAGTTCACTTCGGCCGATCCATGACCGTACACAGGAACACCCGCGGTTTCGGCAAGCCTGACGGTGTCCACGTTTGCCCCTCCGACTCGGTCTCCGACTATCAATATCGGCCGCTCAGCCTTCGAAAGTAGGCTAATGATCTCGCCGACCGTGTTTTCATCAACCGATGTAGTGGCAGCCATCGCCGTCGAAGGGTGAATATCGACATCTGCGACATCGTCGAAAGCGTTCGCACTCATTCCGAAAAACACCGGACCGGTCGGTGAAGTACGAGCTTCTTGAAATGCCCGTCGTACAACCGAAGGCACCTGGCCCGGATGCGTGATCTCTGCGCTCCACTTTGCAAACGGCCTAGCCTGTTCAGCCAAGTCAGAACGTCCCGGTCCAAGCTTTCTGATGTCCTTGTTACCGGCGGTAATCACCATCGATGTTCCCGAACGCAACTGGTCAATCATCATCGAGTAAGCGTTCGCCAATCCGTTGTCGATGTGCAGTGAAACCAACGGAACCTTGCCCGTGCTCCTTGCATAACCTTCGGCCATTCCAACGGCTACCCCTTCCTGAAGAACCAGCTGGTAATTCAAGTCCGGATATTCGGGCAGGATCGTCACCATGGGCGTTTCACTGGTACCGGGGTTTCCGAAAATATATTCAACACCTTCAGCTTGAAACATCTGGAGAAGGGCGTGTTTACCTGAGAGCTCGGGCATCTAGATATCCGTTCTTTTGCATTGGTTCGCCTGAAGAGGCGCTGATTAGTATGGAGCGTACCAGGTCGGCAACAATCTCCAGTCGGGTGAGGACAGAAGTTGCTTCTCCAGATGCTAGTACCCACTCAACACTA
>CAYTAO010000044.1:14099-19952 GCA_964435915.1 uncultured Dehalococcoidales bacterium | reverse complement strand
CAACTTATGGACGAGGGTTATTCGGCGTTCAAAACCAGTCCCCTCCCATCCAACTGGCGCGAAATACCGTGGCGTCGGGTACTTCGAGAAGCCGATGAACGAATGGCAGCCATTCGAGATGCGATCGGAGATAGTCCTGATCTTGCGGTCGATGTTCACGTCGCTATTCGGGAGACCGCTCTCTCATTGGAGCTTGCGAGAGTGATCACCCCGTATCGGCTGATGTTCATTGAGGAGCCAGCCCGAGCGGAGTTCATAGAGTCGAGTGCGGAATTACGTCGCGAGTTCAGAGTTGCACTTGCCACCGGGGAGAATCTATACTGCATCCACCGGTGAACAGAGCTCCTAAATGCAGATGCCGTCGACATCATACAGCCCGACATGCTGTGCTGCGGAGGTCTTCTCGAAGCAAAGAAGATTGCGGCCATAGCCGAAGCTCACTATGTGACCGTCGCTCCGCACAACCCGCTCGGTTTGTTCTCGACTGCAGCAGGAGTTCATCACGCTGCCTCGATCAACAACTTTGCGATTCTCGAATGGCACGGTGATCACAAAAAGAAAAAATCTGAATTTGTGAACGAATCATGGATTCCGGTGAACGGCTACTTCGAACTCCCGACCGCCCCTGGACTTGGAATGACACTAAACCACGGAGTGATCGCGGCTAATCCTCCAGCCCATTGGGATAGAGGGTTCGCCGCCTACAGCGATGGGTCACCGGGATTCCTGTAAACATCGCCCGATTCAAATATCCGTCATATCACTCACAAAGAAGAAACCATGAAAATCACGAAAATTGAAACTCTGATCGCTACCGACCCCGCAGGAAGCAATCTGGTTTACGTACGAACGCACACCGATGCAGGTATTCACGGTGTCGGCGAGGTTTATCACGTCGGTCCAGATATGGCATCGCCCATATGGGTTGAGTACTTTGCAGAACAGTTGGTAGGACAGGATCCGACTGAGATTGAACGCAATTGGGCGCTCTGCTACCAAGGGGCCAGATTCCCAATGGCATCTTCTGGCCTTGCTGCACTCTCAGCAATCGACGTGTCACTGTGGGACATCACCGGAAAAGCCCTCGATAAACCCGTGTACGAGCTGATGGGCGGCAAAGTTCGAGACAAGATCCGAGCCTATTGGGACATTGGCGGTGAGACTGCAGTGGAACTGGCTGATGATGCTCGCAGGAACGTCGATCTGGGATTCACAGCGCTCAAAACAAGCCCCATGGCACCTAACTGGCGAGAAATGCGCTGGAACGACGTGCTGATCGATTCGAGGGCACGATTCAAGGCCATTCGTGACGCGGTCGGTGACGATATCGATGTTGGATTTGACGCACACGCGGCTATTTTCGAGCCGATCAGGGTGCTGGAGATCACCGACGCTCTTATGGAGTTCAATCCGTGGTTCATGGAAGAGCCGCTTCGAATGGAAAACCGCCATGAAATGGGCAAATTACGCGAAAAAATGCCCTGCGCGGTCGCAACCGGGGAGTGCCTGTACACCAAGTTTGAACTCTGGGAGCTCGTTCGAGAAGGTGGAGTCGACATCATTCAACCTGAAGTGTGCATAGTTGGTGGCCTCACGGAGATGCGGAAGATCGCCTTCATGGCAGAGGCACACAATCTAGTGGTAGCTCCTCACAACCCGATGGGTCCGCTCGCTAGCATTGCGAATCTGCATTTCGACGCTGCTACGTCGAATTTCCTCGTGCAGGAGTCCAGAACACTCAAACCATTTGAGATTGCGTCAATCACCAATGTGGTCGCACCGATTGACGGTTATTACCCGATTCCAGAAGGGCCTGGACTCGGTATCGACATCGTTGAAGAGGAGTTCAGCGACAAGCCATACACAAGTTCCTGGCACCGCGGCGACAAGGTGAACCCCGACAACTCGATTGCGTACATTTAGAGCTTCTATTGCCTACCGGACTGCCACTCTGTGACCGATTTCGGATCGAATTCGAGTAGATTAATGTCTAGTGAGCCCAATCAGGATTGTCAGAATTCTCGGACAGCCTAATTCATTAGTAGCTAGTGGAAACGCTAAATGGCAGATTGGTCAACCAGAGATGAAGCGCTGATTGAACGAGTCGAAACCTTACTTTCGATCGCACCAGTTCGCCGCAAGAACATGTTTTGAACTTCAGCCTAGGTTCTTGAATCGATCGACATGATGTTCCACGGAGCATGGTGCGAGGGCGTGAGCGTCCTAATCGTATAGCAACGTACTTCTAGCCTGATCAAATCAGGCGAAGCAGAACCCTTCGATCCCATGGGTGGTAAACCGATCCGAAAGTACCTGTACTTGAACAGGGAACAGATAGCGGTAGATGGAGAGCTACTCGATTGGTTAGACGAGGCAAGTGAGTTTTCGGGATATCTTCCTCTAAAGAAGCAAAGATCCCGAAAAAAAGAAATATCTACCTAGTTCGAGCCGTCGGCCCCAACAGTACCAGCCCATGCACCCATCGCCATAAGACCACCGTCGACGTTGAAGTACGATCCGGTCACGAACGACGCCTTGTCGCTTGCCAGAAACAACACCATGTTGGCGATGTCTTCGGTTTGCCCGATCCGTCCCAGCGGGTGTGCCTGACCAGTCGAGATCAACTCATCCTCGAGATCGCCACCAGTTCCGACTATAGCATTCCGAACCATCGGTGTATCGATAGCTCCGGGGTTAACGCATACCACTCGGATATTGTCGGGCGCGAAATCAAGTGACATCTGTCGCATCAACGATAGATCTCCACCTTTGGAGGCTGCATAAGCAGACACACCGCCCATCGATTGCAATCCCTGCACACTCGCCGAGGAGATGATCACCCCCCCACCCACTTTACGCATGAGGGGAATTGAGTACTTCGCCATCAGGAACCGACTTTTCAGGTTCACTGCGATGATCTTGTCCCAAGTTTCTTCAGGCAGATCGACCGCATCTACATAGGAATCTGGAGGCTGAATGCCAACGTTGTTGAACAGGACGTTCACCCCCCCATACGACTCAACTGCAGCATCAACGGTAGAGCGACAACCTTCAGATGTCCCGGCATCACCATGCACGAACTGAGCAGTACCGCCAGACGAGGTGATCTGAGCGACTGCAGTGGCACCAGCTTCGATGTTCCAATCAAGGATCGTCACGTTCGCACCTTCGCGAGCGAACGCTTCAGACGCAGCACCACCAATTCCCAACGCACCTCCGGTGACAATCACTGATTTTCCGTCGAATTCGCCCATTACTCGTCTCCAGATGTCGGTTGTATCGCCCAGTTGCGGTCAAAAATTAGATCGTCGGACAAATTTACCATCAGAAATGAGAGCCGTGACGGAATCGAATACTGATCTGTAGCATCGAACTATTGATTTCCACCGCACGGAGTACCCCAAGATCATCCACTAGCGGACTAGCAGGAACGACATGCATCATTTTCGTACTAAATCTGTGCTCATTGTTTTCGCAATAGCGTCGATTGCAGGGATTTTCTCAGCGTGCAGTTCAGACAGCGGTTCCGGCAACGAGGGAGATTTCATTCTCAACACATACGCCGGAGCCGATGAGGTGGGCGGCGAGTCAATATCGTTCGATAAACTGATCGCCAACGAAGAAAGACCAATACTTCTCAACTTCTGGGCCGGTAAATGCCCACCCTGCCGAGCAGAAATGCCTGTGCTCGAAGCCGCATGGCGTGAATACGGCGACAAGGTTCTCTTCGTTGGTGTCGATGTAGGGCCGTACGTTGGGCTAGGCAGTTACGGACAGGGTAAAAGTCTTGTCGAAGAGTTCGGTATTACGTACCCAACGGGCAACACCGGAAATCGCAGTGTCATTGTCGACTGGCAGGTCGCCAGTATGCCCTCGACATTCCTGATAAACAGGGATGGCCGAGTACACGACATAGTGATCGGTGGGATTTCGAGTTCACGATTGACTCTTAAGGTTCGAGAGCTAATTGCGGCAAACGCCGGTTAGTTATCCATCAGGTTGGTTCCATGTGCGGGCTGGGGCGGTGCTAGTATGCCGCCATTCGTAACTCAGCTAACAGAAACACAACTTGAACTCGAACAAAACCGAATCCGATTCAGAAACTTCTGATACACAGGAGACAATACTGCACCACCGTCGCCTGAAACCGTGGTCTTCACTGGCCTTCCGTGACTACACGTTGCTCTGGCTTTCGGGCATGGGCATGTTGATCGCAATGCAGTTACGGTTGTTCACGAGCACACAGTGGCTTTTCGATGAAACTGGGTCGGCCGTAGATCTGGGTATTCTCGGGGCGATTCAGTTTCTCCATATGCCTGTCGTGGTTTACGGAGGATTATTAGCCGACATCGTCAACCGTAAGAAGTTGATGGTTTTAACTCAAAGTGTTTCGTTCATTTCCATGCTGCTCCTTTCGCTCGCAGCATGGAACGACACTCTTGCGCCATGGATGATTTTCACCGTCACGGGAGTAACTGGCATCGTAAATATGCTGGGGAACTCGGCCCGACCCGCAATGCTGCCCCGAGTCATCCCCAGATCCCACACAACGAACGCGGTTACGTTCCAAACTGCTTCATTTCAAGTGGCCCAAATCGCTGCGCCACTACTTTTTGGACTGCTGTTCACTCAATTCGGTGTTACGGCTACGTTCCTAGTAGGTACAGTCCTTGCAGGTGTCAGCATGATCGCACCTGCCATGATCAGGGCAAGCGGCGCACCTGATCCAGATACCAACGCTCAAAGTCAGCTTTCAGCAATTCGGGAAGGTGCCACGTTTGTCAAAAAGCATCCGATTCTACCTGGCCTCTATCTACTCGACATCGGAGTGACCGTTGTCAGCTTCTACCGTATGCTTTTTCCACTATTTGCAAGCGGGCTATACGGGATGGGCGCAGAAGGAACTGCCCTTCTCGGTTCGGCAAACGCACTGGGTGGTGTCGGTGGATCAATGCTGGTGTTCTTTACCGAGAAAATTCGCCACAAGGGACTAATCGTTCTTGGCGCCACGATGGCATACGCGATCGGATTGATAGCGTTCGGGCTTAACCCGATCTTCTGGGTGGGGTTGGTAATCGTTGCTTTCCTTGGTGCAACAGATTCCGTCGGTATGACCATGCGCCAGGCAATCGTGCAGTTGACGACACCCGACAGGCTCATAGGGCGTGCATCGAGTGCTCACTCGTTCGCAGCCATGAGTGCAAACAACATCGGCCAGATGGAGGTTGCATTTGTTTCGGCAGCCATTGGTGCAGGCGCAACGATGGTCGTGGGAGGATTCGTAGGTATCGCGGTTGTAGCGGTAATCTGGGTAGTGGTTCCCGGAGTCAGACGATACGAGTTCACCGAAGTACCGTCGGGAGCAGCGATTGACGATGAATCGCGGGAATTGCGTGATCAGAAAGACCTGAGGAGTTTGAAGTGAAAATCACCGGAATCAAGACTTTCATAGTCGACGGGGTGTTCAGGCCTTGGACGTTTGTGAAGATCGAAACTGACTCTGGAATCGTTGGCTGGGGTGATTGCACAGAATGGCAGGCTGCTTATTCGGTGGCGGCCACGGTGAACCAACTTGGCGAGAACATGATCGGCAAGGATCCTATGGCCTCAGAGGCTGCGTGGTGGGACAACGCCTCGTTCATGGTTCGTCAACGCGGTGGAATCGCTTATAAAGCGATGTCAGGCATCGATTCAGCGCTCTGGGACATACGCGGAAAAGCACTGGATGCCCCTGTTTGGCAGTTGCTCGGTGGGAAGATGCGAGACGAGTTGGAGTTGTACTGGTCGCACTGTGGCGCGGACCGAGGACGCTTTTACGAGAAACTCGAAGTACCAAAACTCTCAACTCTCGAC
>CAYTAO010000044.1:0-14089 GCA_964435915.1 uncultured Dehalococcoidales bacterium | reverse complement strand
CCGTGAACTGAGCCAGGAAGTGTTAGATCAGGGGTTCACAGGGATAAAGACCAACATTCTGGCTCTCGAGGATCTGCCCACAATACCAAGAAAAAAGAATGGTGTCGGTAATAGTGGCCAGATTACTCACCAGCAGATTCAAAATGCAGTCAGCGTTGTCGGGACATTCCGAGAAGCGCTGGGTCCTGCGATAGGAATCGCAATTGATACTGCATTGAGATTCAGACTCGGTGGCGCGATCAAACTGGCAAGGGCTCTTGAGCCATTCGACATGATGTGGCTAGAGACCGAGACGTGGGATCCAGGATCACTGCGTACCGTTCGTGAATCTACCACTACCACCATCTGTCACGGTGAGAGCCTCATGGGAGCCGAAGAGTACAAGCCGTTCTTAGAATCTCACGCTCAGGACATCATCATGCCCGACTTCGCCTGGAATGGAGTCACCATGGGCAAGAAAATTTGCGATCTCGCACACGTTTACGATGTCGCCGTTGCACCACACAACTGCCATTCACCGATGAACACGTTGGTTTCGGCAAATATCTGTGCAGTGATACCTAATTTCATGATTCTAGAGTTTATTAACGACGATGCACCGTGGCGTGACGATATCATGTCTCATCCTTTTGAGATCAAGAACGGCCAGTTAAAAGTGCACAATCGCCCAGGATTGGGTTCTGACTTGATCGAATCGGAACTGGAAAAGCACCCGTGGACCGGTGGAAACAACTGGTAGTTCAACAATAAACCCTACTAGGCCAGTAACCAGCGAACTAACCAGATACCTGAAAATCCCCGTTTACCAGATCGATGCTTTCACTGATTAGCCGTTCTCAGATAATCCGGCCGCTGTCTGCCCGCTCAAAGAGTAGCTGCCCGAGACGGTGATGCAGAAGATCGCCAACGAAATGAATTCGCCCGAAACTGCATTTTGTTCGGCTAGCGCAAGACTCTGCCGAACTGCGTCATTTGGTAGTAAAACAAAGAGGGTCGTCGATGCGCTACACCAGCGACCCTCATAAGTTCAGACGGGTAACCTAACTCCACACACGATCGAGAGCATCGAGTTCGTCCCACTCGGACGTGTCTTCGAACGCACCGACCGGGTAGACGGCTTCGCGCTTCTCACTGGCCTTTGCCAGATGTTCTGCGATTGCTTCGTCGTTCAATTCGAGCCCGAGACCAGGTGCGTCTGTAACAGTGACGTATCCGTCCTTGATCACGTCGCCTTCTTGTCCAACGAGATCTACAAGATCGTTCCACCATGGGTTGTCGACAGAATGCATCTCAAGGGCGATGAAGTTCTCCATCGCCATTGCGGAGTGGGCATTCGCCATTGCTACAACCGGAGAACCGGCCTGATGCAGCGCAACACCAATTCCCGCATCGCGACAGTAGTCAGCAATACGCTTGGTCTCGATGATTCCACCTGACGTTGCAAGATCAGGGTGCACAACCGAAATAGCCCGCCCATCAACAAGTGGCTTAAAGCCATCCAGACAGTAAATGTCTTCACCGGTACAGACTGGAGTGTCTACCCCGGCCTTCAGTGCCTGCCACTGATCGACGAACTGCCATGGAATCATGTCTTCATACCACGCAAGGGTGAACTGGTCGAGTGCCTTGCCGATGCGGATGGCGTTCTCAACTCCCATGTGGCCGAAGTGGTCGGATGCAAGGGGAATTTCGTATCCGATCACGTCGCGAACGACACCAACATACTCCTGCATTTTCGAAATGCCGTAGTCAGTGACCTGAATCCCGGTAAACGGGTGCATCAGGGTTGCAGATTCTTGTGACACCTTTTTATTGATTACTCCACCCTCAAACTCGGATGCAATCCAAGTTCCGATGTCCATTTTCAGGAACTCGAATCCCCGATCCATCCGATCCTTGAGCAACTTTCCCATCTCTTCGGGGTCTTTCTTCAACGGAGTGTCGGCGTAAACCTTTATCTTGTCACCTCGGTACTTACCCCCCGCAAACATATAAGCGGGCGCACCGAACGCCTTGCCGGCGAGATCACAAAGTGCCATCTCGATGCCACAGACCCCACCGCCGAGGCGCCCATGCCCGCCAAAGGGCTTGATTTTTTGGAACAACCGGTCGATGTCGCACGGGTTCTCGCCAAGAATACGACTCTTCAACATCAAAGCGTAACGCGCTGACGCACCATCTCGAACCTCACCGATTCCGACCAGTCCTTGATTTGTCTCGAGCTTGATGATCGGCCATCGCCATCCGCCACCTCCGACTACCGCAATTCGCATGTCGGTTATTCGAAGGTCCGACGGCCTTGAGGAAGCATTTATCTGATCGAGTGGACTTGTGTTCTGTTCTGCCAATTGTCTCTCTAATCTTAATTTTCTAAGCCAAAACAATAGATGAAAACACTAGCTTGAACGGCTATCTTTCCAGTCTTCGAAGTCCTTGTTCATTTCGTCGGAGAATTTCCGGTCAACTTCACCGGGCGTGTAAACCCCTTCTCTGATCCGCAACTGACCAAACTCGTCTTTGAGTCGAATCTCCTCTGAACGGACCACCACTTCTTCAGCGAGGTGAGGTGGAATAAACATGACGCCCGTGCTGGTTCCGAGAACGACGTCTCCCGGCACGCACGTGGCCTCACCTATTCGAGTAATGCCGTTTATCTCAGGCATACTCACATCGGCAATTGCACTCGGATCGACTCCTCGAATGAAGGCATTAAAGTCGTCCATTTCCAGAATGCGCTGAGTATCTCGAATCCCCCCGTCGATCACCATTCCAGTGCCGGAACGTGACTTAATTGCTGTTGCAAGGTTGTCGCCCGCAAAAGTGCCGTTGTAGATCTTCCCGAAAAGGTCAACTACGATCACGTCGTTGTGTTCAAGCTCATCTATAACCCAAGAGTTTTGAAACCCAACGCGGTTGTCCACTTGACCCTGTTTGTCGATCGAGTCGTGGATATCCGGACGTCGCGGAACCCACCGGCATGTAACTGCCCGTCCGACTACGACCCGGTTGGGGTGCAGATTCATCCAATTACCGGCAAATTGGAAGTGATAGTCATTTCGCTTACAAGTGCCCCACGCCTCTTCGGTGGTGACAAGCTTCATGCGCTCAAGGATGTCATCCGAAACGAGTGGGCGGCCATTTGCGTCGCGGTCACCACTCCATTCCCCGGTAACGGCGTGGATCATCTCAGAGTTAGTTACTTTCATAGGTTCCCTAACTGGTCGGACGAGTACGGAATACTAGTTTTACGACAGGAGATTCTATACCTACACCTGTGGTGCAGGAGTTCCGTCCTCGTTCAAGATTCGGGCCTGGATCAACCCCTGTCTAATCTCAGCAATCTGCGAGTCAGTTAGAGGAAGATTTGGCTTTCGCGGAACCGTTCCTTCATATCCCATAAGGGACAAACCGGCTTTTTGAACACCAACTCCCCAAGACATACCCAGGAAGTCCATATGGTTGATGCTTTGCTGCAGATCTCGAGCATCCTGATAACGCCCATCAATGCAAGCCTGAATAATGTCACGTGCAATGTGCGGCCCCCAGTTGGCGAACAACAAGCAAGCTCCGACAGCACCGATCATCCCACCCGGCATTAGCAGCGTACCGTTGCAGGTCCATAGTTTCGTGTCGCCGGCAACGAAGCTCGCCATTCGACACTCGTACCTGTAGTTGAGTGAGATGATGTAAGCAAACACATTGTCCATCGATGTGATGTCGTGCAGTTCATCGGGCGTGAGGTCGATCCCCATCTGCGTTTTAGGCTGGTGAATCACGACCACCGGCACTGGACTGCCCTCAATCACCTGTTCGTAATAGTCTTGAATTGGCGCCGTATTTCCACCCTTCGGTGGTACACGAACGCGAATCATGTCTGCGCCCACTTCCGCGTACAGATTCGCGAGCCGCACAGCCTCAGTTGGAGAGAGAGTATCTATCCCGGCAATCACAAACCTGCGACCGGCGTGGGCCTCGACAACCGTTTTAATTGCTGAAACCTTTTCAGGCTCACCCATGTGGAACTCTTCACCACCGTAGCTACCAACCACGAATCCAGAGAGTGCCGTAGCGCAGAACTTGTCGACATTCCGAGCGAGGGCGTCCAGATCCAGAGACTCGTCAGATCTGAAAGGCATATTGGTTGGAGAGACGATAATAGGATCTGAGGCAGGTATAGCCATCTGTATTCCTAATCAACGAGCAGTTTGTGAGGTGTATATATTACGAGTAGTGGTGAAGATACTACCTCACAGCCAGCATCGAGCAATCAAATAGATCTCAACAAAAATGATGCCGACATCCGTTATCCGAACCCAATCGAACTGTATTGACGTTTATTGTTATTGCCGAGTCTGTTGAAAATCATGCTGCAGTCAATGATTACCACTTGTCACACAGTTATTTATGGCTTTTTCATGAATCGAGATAAATTGCGCGAATTTTCAATTGAGTCACTAATGGTGCTTGTTGTGCTGGTGTCTGCACTAGCCAGTTGCGCAAGAGATGCACAGCCTGTTGAAGAATCTGAACCCCGATCTCTGGTTGTATTCGCAGCAACATCAGACGTCGGCCTGGGCAAAATCAGAATTCCACTCAACATCCAGATGATCGACGGATCCAGATTCGACGATGCTGCCGATCAACTTGAAGTCACGTATACGCCGCCAGATTCCAAGGAAGCGCGTGTCGTGAACGATCTCACCTGGCGAGCCTGGCCGGTCCGAAGCGGTACGTACACAGCGACGATGGAGTTTGACAAGGTCGGATTCTGGAAAATCAGTGTTTCGTCAAAAGACGACAACTATCTAATGCCTGCAAGCAGCGGTGTATTGGTCAAATCTGCGACGGATGCTCCTTCCATCGGTGATGCAGCCCCTTTGTCGAAGACGAAAACGTTTCCTGCAGACGGGACTTTGAAATCGATAACGAGCGCACCTGAACCAGATCCGGATCTGTACGTAATCAGCTTCGACGAAGCCGTTGCCACTGGCCTGCCGACTGTGATTTCGTTTTCGACGCCGGCGTACTGTCAGTTGGGAACCTGCGGACCTCAAACTGAAGTTCTATCTAGACTCGACGAAAAGTACAAAGGACAAGCCAATTTTATCCATGTTGAGATATTCGATAATCCGGAAGAAATACTTGCCGCAGGTGACCCGTCTCTGGGTATTGAGTCTTCAGTTATTCACGAGTGGGAGTTCCGCACAGAGCCATGGACTTTCGTGGTCGACGGCTCAGGGAGTGTGGTTGGCAGGTTCGAAGCGTTCGTGACTCTCGCAGAAATCGAAGAATACCTCATTCCTGCGCTTACAGGTGCCTAATCGTAAATCCCAACGATAATTAACTGACCTGAATCCGACTCTTCGTATTCGACAGTGATTGGCTCGCGCAAAGTTCGGTGCTCGATCAAGTGCGATGGAGTGAACCCCGAGAATGTCCCACCGCCCAGAAACGACCAGTGTTTCCCAGTTGCATCCTCTAACGTGAGGTTCGCAATAATCGTAACCGACGTGGAGTCGACACTGACAACCTGGCCCCTCACGCTTCCGGATCCGCTGATTACATTTGCGACTCCGACAACGATAAAAATTACTGCAATCACAATTATCAATGTGGGTATCAGCGTTCTTGTTCGGTTCATCTCGGAATACTAGCAATCTGCAGCTCATATACAGGAGGAACAATCTGGAAGAAGCTGTCCGGTTTACCAAAATTCATTCGCAGCCCACGCCGTCTAATCAGTGTAATTACCCCAATGCGTCTCAAACCCGCAGGAAATCTGGCCGGGCACGATCGAATCTCATCTTTTGAGCCTGAATATCAACTGGGGCAGATGTTATCTTCGAGGATGAATCATTCGGCAATGCCCTTAATGGACGTTAGCGTCCGATTCCCGAGTACGTCATATCACAAATCACATTACTACTATCTGAACTTTCAAGTTGCAGAATCCCTTCACACCAAGACCAGGCGACAAAGTCGTCCGCCGGCCACGGCAATCAGAAATGTCACCGGTTCGCGCCCGTGTTGAACGGCGTGAAGTACCTGTGCGCGGATCGACATCACCGATGATGCTCGTGTATAGCTTCTTTGCATTCGCTGTTATCGGTGCCCTCCTACTTTCGCTACCTGTGTCCAATACAGCGGAAGAGTTCATGTCACCGATCACCACTTTTTTCACATCGGTCTCTGCGATGACTGGAACGGGATTAATAATCGTCGATACCAGGGACGGTTGGACAAGCTTCGGGCAAGTAGTGATCGCAGGGCTGATTTTCATTGGTGGCCTGGGATTTATGACCGGTGCTGCGTTTTTGCTGCTGATAACCGGTCGACGATCGAGTTTACAGGGTCGTGTGGTCGTTGGGGCTGGACTCGATGACAATCGTCTTGGAACGATCGGGGCACTTGCTCGCAACATCATCCTTATGGCGATCATCGTTCAAATTATCGGGGCGATATTTATCTTTGTCCGCTGGTACCTGATTGCTCCCATATGGGAAGGCATGTCACTGGGGGAAGGGCTCTGGCAAAGCGTATTTACCTCAATTTCAGCGTTCAACAACTCCGGTTTCGAAATTCTTCCCGACGATCTGGTTGGCGGTGGAAGCCTGATTGGATTGAGTCGAGATATTCCAACTCTGATCATCATCGGAGCGATGATTCTTATCGGATCGTCAAGCTACGCAACTCTCGCAAACGTTGTTGAAATTCGTGGGTGGCACCGCCGAGCGCTGGGATCAAAACGAATACTTGTTGGAATCGGCGTGCTGTCGCTCATTGGCCTCGGAGCATTTAGCACCTTGATCGGTGTGAATCGCGAAGAGCAGTCACTGAGGATTTTCGGGCTAAATATCCTCACGTTGTCAGCAAGCTATGCCGCATACGCTTATGTCTTTAGGATTCGACGCTGGCGAAATCTGACACTGGACACGAAGCTTGTACTGGTCGGCATCGGCGTGATGCTTGTGATCGGGTTCGTTTCATTTATGTCCCTTGAATGGTCAAACGGTGAGACTATCGGTACCGAATCTGTCAGCAGCAAAGTCACGCAAGGCTTCTTCCACACAGTTAACCGAACAGCAGGATTTTCGACGGTCGACTATGGGAGTCTGCATACCGCTAATCTGGGTGTTACCGAAGGACTTATGTTCGTCGGTGGCGCTTCAGCGTCCACAGCTGGAGGAATCAAGGTCAGCACATTCATGGTGATCGTCATTGCATCGATCGCAATTTGCAGCGGTAAAGAACGGACTACGGTTTTCGGACGGGAGATTCCTCGGGTAAACGTACAACGAGCAATGGCTGTCGGTTCTACAGCTGCTGCCGCGGTACTCGTGCTGGTAGTCGCTTTGTTCATTGTTCAACCGGATCTGGACTTCCGTACTGGCATGTTCGAAATCATTTCGGCATTTGGAACGGTCGGTTGGTCTGCAGGTGCTACGTCGCATCTGAACGAAGCCGCGCAAATAGTCCTATCTCTCACGATGTTCGCGGGAAGATTCGGTCCACTCACCATCGCACTATTCATGGCTGGACGTGAGAGCCAGGATTCGATCCGATACGCCAGCGAGCGAATTCGAATCGGCTAGCGCTCAGGCGTACACCAATTAACCGCTCAAGGGCATCCGCTTGTTTCATACAGCGTGAAGATCAGATCATCGCGAAATTTTTTCTAGAGGAAGGCGATGCTGCATAATCCCCATCACTGAATAAAACATGGGTGTAAAGGTGTGAAATGCCGCGGAATCACGAAACACGTACCGAAGACAAGATCGAAACCAATATAGGTCACCATTGGACGAACATCGGCATAACGACGTGTGTATAACCTTCATGCTTGGTTGATCTGAACACACCGGGGCTGGATGGCGTGGTTGTTTCAAGATCCACGTTATCGCCATTCATTACGTTCAACACGTCCATCAAGAACTTACTGTTAAACGCAACTTTGGTCTCATTACCCTCTACCGAAGCGTCAAGCTCATTCTCGTTTGAGCCGACTTCTTCAGCTCGCGATATGACCTTCACTGCTCCCGAGGCATCGCTCTCACCGGGACTAATCATCACACGAATAATTCCACTTCCATCTCGGGCGAAAATTGAAGCGGCACGAGTAGCCTGAATCATACTTGCCAGATCGACGGTCGCCCTGGTTCCGTAGCTCGTTGGAATAAGTTTTTCGTAGTCGGGGAACGTACCTTGAACGAGGGCTGTCACGATCTCAGAACGATCCGAAGTATCGAGACGGAATTTGGCGGATCGCCCGTTGCCATCCACTGACAGCTCGACGGTCGAAGATCCATCACCCAGCAGTCGTTCAACTTCAGCCAGAGTTTTTGCAGGAACGATAACTCCGACTTCGGTCTCAACCGGCGCACCGAGATTGCCGGTTTCAACAGCTAGACGGAATCCGTCCGCAGCGGCGAGAGTGAACGAATCTCCCGAGAGCTCAACCTTTACGCCAGTAAGAACAGGCCTCGAGTCATCGGTTGCGGCAGCAAATACAACACGTTCGAGTGCACCCCTGAACGTATCAGCTGGGATTGAGACAGATGAACCACCTTCGACCGTCGGTATAGGCGGGAATTCTTCCGAAGCAATCCCGTTGATCGTACCGTTGAACTTGTCGCAGGTGACAGTCACGCCAATCGGATCGTTTTGAAATTCAATCTGCACTGTCTCGCCGGGCAAAGAATTTACAAAATCTGTCAGCATGCGAGCGGGCACGGTGACGGTGCCCTCACCTTCTATCTGTGCGCCAATCCAGGTACTGATCGAGATCTCTGTGTTTGTAGCGATCAGTTTCAGTTGACCATTATCACCCTCGAGAAGCACGTTTTGAGTTACAGGTAACGTCGCTCGGGTGGCTACGGCTCGACCAACGGTGGCCAAACCTCGGCTAAGATTCTCTCGAAGGCAAGTTACCTGCATGCTGATCCTCTTGTCGGTCACTTCGTCGTGGGCGTAATTCCACAATATGCGGGGTCGCAGTATAGGTTTGACCACAAGGTTTGGTCAATTTGGCGCGGCATGGATTGCCATGATATTTATCGAATACGCGAATTCACAGGTAAAATGCTGCCCGTACTCATTCAATCTGTTCGACATGAACAATTGGCCGTGCAGACTAATCAAAATCCAAGTCATGAAATTTCGATACATACATGAATAAATCGAGCGTTAGTCAACTGCTGCAGCTCGTAGCTGAAGGCAAAATTACCGCAGAACAGGCGACTGCCGAGTTGAGCTTAACTACACCGGTATCCGATCTTGACTTCGCTACACTAGATCACAACCGAGCGCACAGAATTGGGTTCCCTGAAGTTGTGTATGGGCTAAGCAAGACACCAAAAGACACCGCCAAGATAGCGGTTCGCATTTATGAGCACTCAGGCGTGGTGCTTGTCACAAAATCGACAGAAGAGGCCCACAAGCTGTTCAAGGAAGTAGTCCCAGAGGCCGTTTGGGAGGACGGACCCAGAGCAATCTGGGCCGACCGCCGCGAAAAGTCAGACCAAATACCTGGCATCGCGGTAGTCGCAGCTGGAACGTCAGATCTCCCGATCGCCCGCGAAGCCGTGCTGACGGCGACACTGATGGGCTGCGACGTGAATATGATCACCGATGTCGGCGTCGCGGGTCTGAACCGGCTCTCTAGACGAATTGACGAGCTCAACAGTGCAAGAGTCATCATCGTGGTTGCCGGAATGGAGGGCGCTCTGCCCAGTGTCGTGGGCGGACTCGTTCGAGCTCCAGTCATCGCATTACCAACTTCGGTTGGATACGGTGCCAGTCTCGGGGGTGTAGCCGCCCTGCTCGCCATGTTGAACTCATGTGCGCCGGGTGTATCGGTCGTAAATATTGATAACGGCTTCGGTGCCGGCTACCAGGCGGCTTCTATTGTTGGTGCTACCTGGTCAAATTCCGACTAAACGGTATGACGCACAGATATTCCGTTCGTGCGGAGATAACCTGACAGATCAATCCCTGCAGTGAGCTATTCGAGGGTTTTCAAGTAGGCGATAACGTTCCGGACGTCTTCATCGCTGAAGTAGTCGAACGAGGGCATCAGATCATCGAACCCGTCAACTACAAAGGTTGAAGGTTCTCTTATGGATTGTTCGATGTATGCATCAGCATCGAGTGATGTACGGCTACCTGCCCTAGCATACAAGCCCGCGAGACCAGGTCCAATGACTTTGTCGTCGCCTATCGAGTGGCATACACCGCAGTTGATGAACAGGTTCTGGCCAGCCTTAGCGTCGCCTGCAACGGCAACGGGTGCTTCCTCTGCGGGCTCCGGGTCTTTTTCAGAGCTACCCGGCCGATCGACAGAAGTTGCAGCAGTCGGGCTGAACTCAACTGGTTCCTGAGTCGGGATTGCCACTTCCGAACATGCGGCGATCACAAATAGCGTTGCAATCGAGACCACAATCAATAGATGTACGCGTTTACCCACCACTATCTCGTCCTTACAGGTTGACTGACCGCATCGCCGGAATCGCACGATGCTAAAGCCAGTCGAAATTTCTTCGGTCGATTTACCTTAGCAACAGCCCGAAACGCGATCAATCGACAATTCGAGAGAATTCGTGAGTGAAATCGATCAGAATCGGGAACACACAACTAGCCAGAGATGCGCCTGATCTCTATTTCCTCACCAGGCGCAAGTGCAACACGACGGATTTCGATACCGAGTTTTAGTAGCCAGTAGCTAAGAGTTGCTTTACTCACACCAATACGTTTAGCCGCTCCTGTCAGGCCCACTTCGTTAACCATCTCCGGCAAAGCACGTTCGAGTGGTCTTCTCAGCTTCCGCTCAGCTATAACCATTTTTTTCGTTTTTGAGCCTTGCATTCGTATCCCCTATTTACGGTCTGCGCTGTTGAAATGAATTTAGATACATATCGCGTGAATCACCCCGAAAACGAATAACTGATTCGAGCGATTTTTATTCCATTTGTCGAATTGACAGAGCTACTGATCTCATTCAACAACCACCGATTAAGACTACTAAACATAAACCGAATTCGTCAAGAACATGTTCCGTACTTATTTTGTTTTTATTTTTTATTTGTTCGAAACTATTTCGGAATTTCACCATAACACTGTCATAATATTGTTCTTGTTTTGTTCTCTAGCCATATATGTTCCAAAGATGTGTAACACGTACATAATTTAGGGGAATATTTTCCAGTTTCCTGACCGTGAAGGCATGTGTATGTGCAGGAAGCTAGCAAAATTTGCGCGGCAGCGGCGTAAATATGGCGTATTTCGAATCACTTGGTGCACGGTCTCCGTGTTCAAGACTCCCCACTGGCGGTTCGCCATGTGCCTTTGGCAAGTCTGATATCGCTTCGCAAGAGCCCCCAAGAGTTCGATGTGGGGAAATAACACGAATTTGCTTCGCCAAACTCTCTCCGTCGACCGCTGAGTTCAATGAGAGTTTGAAGACATCTATCCAAATGAGCGCGAATTACCGCTTTATCAAACTGACCCGCTGCTAGAATCGTTGCCCGTCGTAGAGCGTGAATCACGTGAATCACTGCGGGGCTCGAGCGCTATACCGCTACCCTGTACCAACAGCGTGACAACCCACAAATATTGAATCCACTGGAGAAGAGTCAATAGAGCCCGTAACCGATCTCATACACGCACTAGAAACCTTTGTCCTCACATTTTCGGGCGATGTCTATGACTTCATGGGGTGGTTTGGCGTCGTAGTGCTTATGTCTATCGAGAGCACAGCCATCCCGCTTCCCAGCGAGATAATCATGCCGCTTGCTGGTTGGCGTCTTGTTCTCGATGAAGGGCGCGGGGTTCCATACGTATTACTCGCAGGATTCTGGGGGGCGGTTGGCAGCCTTATCGGTTCACTCGTTGAATACTATGTTTCACGTGCGGGCGGGCGCCCAGCGATCGAAAAATACGGCAAGTACTTCTTGATTACACATAAAGATCTCGAACGGGCTGACCGCTGGTTCCAAACACGCGGTGAACTCACCGTGTTTATCGCCAGAATGATCCCGGGGGTCCGTGGATTTATATCCATTCCAGCCGGAATAGCCCGCATGAACGTAGTTAGATTCTCAATATTTACGTTTCTTGGTGCCCTGCCCTGGACGATCGGTCTCGCATGGGGCGGTTTTCTTCTCGGCGAAAATTACGACTCTATTCGCGATATCTCGAAGCCCTTCGATATCCCAATTATCGTAACCGTGCTCGTAATCATCGTGTGGTTCCTGTGGCGGCGGATCAAGGAAGTTCGGGCTGAATCGGCCGTCGCGGAACCTCCAACCGATTAGACTTGTATTGTATAAATTTCTCTTCGCCCCGGCGTGTCCACTCCGTTATATTTGACCTGCGCGAACTTATATGTAGTTGAACCGTGGAAATAGTCTTGGTCTCATCTCAGTCACCCACTGCTCAAGTAATCAGAAAACTCAACGTAGAAGTAAATGGCATTTCTATCGGATGTGGTACCGACTCGCGAGTGCTCGATTCACTACAAGAGGCCGGATTCGATGTCCCAACTCTTTGCTTCGACGAGCGGAGCGGGCCACAGGGCACATGTCGTTTGTGCCTTGTCGATGTAGAAGTCGATGGTCAAACTCAACAGTTGGCAGCCTGCACGGCACTGGTTTCCGATGGAATGAGAGTCGAAACCCACTCCAAGGGGATCAATGAGTATCGGAAAACGATTCTCGAGCTACTCCTCTCCGAAACCTCATCACCAGCAAATTGTCCGAAGTGCATCTCATTCAAAAAGTGCGAATTGCACGCCGCTGCTGAAGAATACGGAGCAAAGTGGGACGCATTCCCTTCACTCGTGACCCGTGAAAAAGCCGTAGACAATAATCCGTTCATCCAACGAGACTATGACTACTGCATCTCGTGCTTCCGCTGCACGAATATATGCAACGACTGGGAACAGGCAGGAGCAATCACAGTGGAGGGTCGAGGACAAGGCAACTCGATTGCTTCGTTCTTCAACAACCAGCTTCTGGAATCACCCTGCACGTTCTGCGGCCAGTGCATCAACACCTGCCCTACCGGAGCGCTCACCGATAAGAAGATTGTTGGCACGGTCAAAGCCGAGAATCTCGAACGTACCAAAACGATCTGTCCGTATTGCGGTGTTGGGTGTGGAATCCACTTACTCTCTGATAGCGGTGAACTCAAAGGCACCGAACCAGATTTCGATGCTCCAAGTCGCGGTTCCCTGTGTGTCAAAGGCCAATTTGCATCGTGGGAGTTCGTGAAAAGCGACGAGCGTCTCAAGTACCCACTGGTAAAAGAGAATGGGTCGTTCAAACGAGCATCGTGGGATGAAGCCCTGAGTCTTGTGACCCGACGCTTTACAGAAATCCGAGATGAAACAGGTCCCGATTCCCTAGTCTGCTGGTCGTCAGCTCGATCGGTTACCGAAGCAAATTACCTTATGCAGAAATTTACCCGTGTGGGTATCGGTACGAACAATATCGATAACTGTTCTCGTACCTGACACGCTCCAACGGTCGCCGGTATGGCGGTCATGGTTGGTAAGGGTGCCATGACCAACTCGATTGAGGAGTTAGCCGGTGCAGAGTTACTGCTTGTTGCGGGTTCTATCACAACCGAGGCCCATACGGTTATTTCCCTGAGAATGAAACGGGCAGTTCGAAACGGTGCATAGTTGATTGTCTTCGATCCACGCATGATCGAGTTGACCATCTGGGCAAAACGAAACCTCCAAATCAATATCGGTACTGATATCCCCCAAATCAGCGCCTTCGCACACGTGATGATCAAGGAAGGTTTGTTCGATAGAGAATATGTCGACAACCGAACTGAAGGCTTCGATGAACTAGCCAAGCATGTCGAGTTCTACACACCCGAATATGCGGCCGAAGTTTGCGGTGTGCCTGCCAGCGAGATCATCGAGACCGCTCGTGAGTACGCTGCCGCCTCTGGAAAAGCAGCTATTTGCTATACGCTTGGTATAACCGAGCACTCCTGGGGGTCACACAATGACAAATCTATCACAATCATGAGTTTGTTTAAATTGCTCCATATCTTCCATAAGTTGTTCAGCTAAGTCCAGTTT
>CAYTAO010000043.1:4078-20291 GCA_964435915.1 uncultured Dehalococcoidales bacterium | reverse complement strand
AGGGCCATAACAGCTAATGAAGCGATCACAATCGGCCTACCGCCATATCGATCCGCAAGCCAGCCGAATATAGGTTGTGAAAATCCAGTGGCGAGCGTCCCTACAAAGCCAACGAAGGAAATAGCGGCGGTCGTGACACCCCAGTCCTCCTCCCAGGTGGATATGAAAATCCCAAAACCCTGTCGAGCTCCTATTGAAATAAACGTTACGAAAAATAAAGCGGCAATTATGTACCAACCGTAAAACACGCGCTTACGCCCGCGATTTTCCGTTCCGCCACGTTCAGTACTCATTTACCCGCCAGAAGAATGCCGGATTTTCTCAAACCTTAGTCAACTCCCATTATCTCAACAGCGTCACGATTGATAATCCCCTCGATATCCTCTGAAGGAATCTGAGGCAAGTGATGGTCCTTGGCGAACTTCTCTAGCCCACGAAGGTGATCGATGTTGTCCTGCGGCAGAGTCACGGGCCAATCCGACGCAAACAGGATCTTGTCAGTCACACCCCATTCGTAGAACAATCTCATAGCTTGCCAGAATGAATAAGGACGATAGAACTGCGCCGATACATCAGCCCAAACGTTGGGATGTTTACGCACCACCGACAGGCAATCGTTCTGCCACGGGTGACCCAAATGCGCCAGCACCATCGTTAGATTCGGGAATGCCATAGCGATCTTGTCCGACGTCAGAGGATGAGCATACGTCAAAGGAGCTTCCGTCTGACCTGAGGTTCCCTGGTGAAAAATAATCGGTATGCCATCCGCCTCTAATCGAGCAAACAAATCGAACGCCTCAGGGCCCGTCGGGTCAAAGTCCTGATAGTTCGCCCCCAGCTTTATACCCTTGCTACCCAGATCACCCACGCAACGGTCGTACTCGTTCTTCCAGTTAGGGTCAAGCGGGTGCAGCGACATGAACGGAACAATCTTGTCGGGATCACGCTTCGCCGTCTCCGCTGCAACATCGTTGTGGTTGTATTCCGGATCCCAGCCTACTGTCCCCAGAATCTGCTGGTCCGGCCGCCATGGCCGCGGGGCTATTCCGAATATAAACGCCTTGTCGACTGGCCCCATATCTCGCAAGTAATCATCGATCGAGTTGCTCAGATAAACAGTCTCCCCCGACCGCATGCGGGTATCGACCTTCATCTCGTCCTCTGGCACTGTGTCCATGTGACTTGGAAGATGCGTGTGAACGTCAACGATCATTTGTTTGTTGCCTCCGGCATGCTGCGAAATACGTATTATCCAGTGCTGGCAAATAGTACGCCTGACTCAAGACCCTGTCTGCCGTCTACCTCCTCTACCTCGCAGGGACAGGATTGATGTGTAGGTCGAATCCACCCAAACTCGGCAACCATGATCGACATAACAAACCAAAAGCCATCCTGAGGCTCTCGAAGGACCGCGGGGCCGACAACTACCCAATCGAAGTCACCCGAGAAACATATTCGAAAAAAACCACGATACAGTGCACTGGTGACTTCCGTTTCGCGACAAGACCAGTCCGAATTCCGACGTTGGCGACACCGCATACTGTTCAGCTACGCCGCGTTCTATCTGTTCGTCTACATGGGCCGATTCAATCACTGGCCCGCCGGTCCGGTCATCCGTGAAGAACTTGACTTCAGCCACATTGAAATAGGAATAATCAATGCATGCCTGCTCTGGGGATTCGCACTCGGAGACTTCAGCCACGGGAGACTCGCCGAATCCTACGGATACCGATTCATTCTGGTCACCGGCACACTCGCATCAGTCGCGCTGAACTGGATCACGAGCTTCGGCAGCAGTCTCTGGACCATCGCTATACCGTGGGGACTAAATGGAATCGCTAACGCTACGGTCTGGTCTCCGGGAATCGGGATGTTGGCTCAATGGTGGGAACGAGCGCAGCGTGGGCGAGTAATGGGCGTGATAGGGGTTTCCGCAGGATCCGCGATGCTACTGATGTGGCTGATTACAGGGTGGACTGTTGCGGAGTTCGGCTGGCGAGCCGCATTCCGATATCCACCGCTTCTCATGCTCCCGGCGGCAGTAGCTCTTTTCTTCCTGGTTCGTGATCGCCAATCCGATGTCTGACTCGACAACATTAAGCAATCAGGGCAGATCGAGAGCCGAGTGACTTCGTCACCAACTCGACAAACGGAGGACGGACCCTTCACGGCTTACAGAATCCTCTTCTCCAACTGGCGATTTGTTGCAACGTCTCAGGTCAAAGGGCTCGAGAACGTAGTCCGCTACGGACTCACGACTTGGGCACCGCTTTACTATTTCGAAGAGGCCGGGCTCTCCATAGAAACAACAGCGCTGGTCACGGTTGCACTTCCTGTGGGGTATCTCTCCGCACCGCTGGTATCCGGCTGGATATCCGATGTACTACTCGGAGGGCGACGCAGTCCGATGATCGCCGCATCGGCAATCATCTCAGCAACCGCTCTCGTGGGGCTGGCTCTAATACCTGCCGACAACATCTACGCAGGTGCGACCCTGCTCTTCGTCGGAGCTTTCGCGATGAGCCTGTCGATGACTGCAACTCTCGTGGTCGACATTGCAGGACCAAAATACGCAGCGACTGCTTCTGGAGTGCTCGACGGCCACGGTTACATCTACGCCGGTGCCCAGGCGCTCATCTTTGCGCTCGTCCTAGACATGGCCGGCGCACCCTGGCAATACGTATTCCTGAGTATGGCAGCCATCAGAGTTCTCCCAGCATTCATCGCCTGGCGAGTAAAACTTTAGGACCGACCCTATCACCCGACCTACGGCAGGCGAGACACAACCAAATCGGAAAGAGTCTTCGCAGTCTCGAAATCACTGTCACCATTATCCACCCGCACACTCACGTCTACAACGAACATCTCGTGCACTCTCGTCAGTCCGCCTCTGGCCGTACGATAGGCACCTTCACCTAACTCTGGAATAAAAGCCTCTGGATCATCCTCAAACTCTAAATACGAGGAAGCTAAATAGTCCTCAAGAGCCTCATCGGACTCCAACCTCATTACTGCCACGCTGACCAATAAACTGGCCAGAACCACGTTATCTCGGTCGAACACGTAGCCTTTTTCGTCCGCAGCCCAATCACAAGAAAGTATGTACGCAAATGCCGAACTATCCACAGCGCTCACCGGTTTATCCGGTTTTCCAATCCCTGTGATTGATATGACCTCATCGGTCGAGACTATTCCACACAGGACTCCTACCTTGGCTATGGAAACAGCCGTGGCTGCAATCTGGTCAGCACTCGACGAATCAGAACCCGGTGAAATATTCGCAGGTTGCTCGGCTGCAACTTCGGTGGGTTCAGATGAACAGGCCAGCATCCCAATTATCAGGGAGATTGAAAAAAGGAGAGCCCCACGGCGCACGACTGGCATACAGCGCATAAAATTAATCCCTCAAAACCCTGAATCCAATTTTATTTCCGTGGCTCTTGTTCATTGAAAGTCGAATCATCAGAAGGCATAGCGGCTCAAGCAACCGTGACATCTCAAGTTTGCCAGCGTCGAGTACATCAAAGCCTAACTCACCGATCAAACCACTAACCACCATCTTTGCGCTCTTATCATCTCCAGCGATAGGTATCGAGATATCTCTATCATCAAGTTTCGTCCCGTCGAGCAACCGAGCGTCGACAATGTTCAGAGCCTTGATCACATGACCGCCCACAGCCCACGCGGCAACACGTTCGCCACCCGAATCGGTATGCCCAATCTCAAGATTCAAACCTTTAACGAACGGATTCGTAGCATCAATAATCACCCGATCCGAAAGATCACCCAGCGTCCTAATCGATTGCTCCGTCGCACTCCACGGCATTGCCAGCACGATCACATCAGCTCCATCTACTGAGTCCGCCAAACCGGCTGCTGAAACACCGTTGCCAATGCCCGCAACCAGTTCAACTAAACGCTCCGACCCCGGTGACCGTGAACCGATAATAACCGAGTGACCGAGAATCGACCACGCTTCGGCCAGCGCTCTACCAACACTTCCGCTGCCGATAACCGCTATTCGCATTAGGACTCGATCTTCAAGTGCGACTGAGGAGCCCAGCCGAGAAGTGATTTCGCCTTCGTCAGGTTGTGCTCGCTCTCGTTCTCGTCGCCAGCTATGAACACTGCGTCAAATCGACCGTGCCCAATCTGAACGTTCTCGAGCGCAGCCAGATACGCCCGAGCAAGATCCTCCTCATCGGTAACCCACAGATCGGTTACCGGGCGTGCTCGTTCTTCGATATACGCCTTTCTGGTACGTGGTCCCGTAATACGAAGTGCATTGATATTCATGTCAAACCACGAGGTGAAATAACTACAAATTTCCTCACCAAAACCCTTGCTCAGCCCATAAGCACTTGGCGTATCGAGAGGAAGTTCGTCCTCCGACTTGTAGTAGTCACGACCCCGGTAGTGAACACTCATAGAACTCGTGTATACACCTCGGGTAAGACCAGCACCCTGCGCAAGCCACAGAAAAGTGTGAAGCCCAAGACAGTTGACCTCGTAGTTCTCACGGATCACCTTCAAATTCTGATCCGTCACCGAGCCACCCTGTGGGCTTAGCATCACCAGCCATATGAACGCGTCAACGCCTTCGACTGCCTTCTGAACCGCCTCAGCGTCTGTCACAGAACCCTTGAAGAACTCGACGTTATCGTGCCTGGGCTCGACAAGATCAAGCACACGAATATCGTGCTCTTTTTGCAGATACGGAGTAATGAACGAACCAACCATCCCTGATCCGCCAGCTAACAGTACTTGCAATTCTTATTCCCTCTGTGTCGTTGAAAATCGATAGCCTTTACGCGTTACTCAAACTCATCGTCGACATCCTCTGGATCACCATCCAAAATTGCTCGCATACCGTATGAAACGGCATCAAGTTTTTTGATCGCATCGGCTGGAAGGTTGAGTTCCAGGGCACCCGCAACATCTTTGATCTGATTAACAGTATCGGCACCCGATATCGCCACCGTTATTTCTGGGTGAGACATTACCCATGCCATTGCGACCTGCGGCATCGTCACACCACGCACGAGGCGATTCAATGCGTCACCGAACACCCCGGCAATCTGCGCCTGCGCCCCGAACAACACAGCGAAATCTGCAACCCCTCCATTGTCGGCCAGCGCCAGCAGCACATGAACTTCGCCGCCAGCACCGAATTTGAATTTTTGCCCTTATTTTTAAGCAATTGCAGTAGATCAGTCCTCCTGCAAAACAGCGACAATCACCCTCGCAGCTCGTCCCCGCATGTAAGTCGCTATCTGACCCTTGCGCTTTGAACCCCAAAGTGTGCTGTCATCAGGCACTTCATCCGGTCTATACGTGCCACTCAACAACCCAACACCAAGTGGGCTGTACGCCATAATCCCAACGCCGGTCTCTCGAACCATCGGGAACAGTTCATCCTCCTGCGTTCGGTTCAGCAGCGAGTTCGGGGTTTGCACGGCGATAAGCGGCTGAGCATTGAGTCGTTTTTGCGCCTGAAGCGCCTGCACCACTTGCCACGCCTGGAAATTGCTCACACCCACATACCGAATCTTCCCGTGCTGGATCAATGTTTCCATTGTTCGGAACTGCTCTTCGAACAGGTTCATTTCAGCAACACCGTGGAAGATGTAAACGTCGATGTGATCAGTATCGAGCCGTGTCAGCGATCGCTCCACCTCACGCATGATGTGGTACCGAGAGACACCGTAATCGTTCGGGCCATCACCAATCGGGCTGAAGACTTTGGACGTGATTACGACATCGTCTCGTCGACCCTTCAACGCTTTGCCCAGTACCTGCTCGGAACTACCAATGTTTCTACGGTCGTCCATGAATCCGTACACATTGGCACAGTCGATCAGGTTTATTCCTGAATCCAAAGCACTCAAAATCACTCGTTCGGCTTCGTCCCGGTCGAACTGCCCACGAAACCCAAGGCCAAGCGCCATTGGAGACACCTTCACTCCGGCTGTACCGAAATTCACGTATTCAATACTCAACTGGAATCCTCATTGTCATTTGAATGAATTAGACTTTTGTACGGCTCAGTTTGCACCGATATTGCAGCCGCACGCAGATTTTACCCCGATTGTTATCTCACATTCAGCAGTTCAGGGTAAATTCGCGCATCACTTGTACAAAAAACACGAGGCTCATCAACTACATGACCACGTCTCCAAACACCGTTATCGTCGCAAAAGATCTCCGAAAAAAATATGATGACATCACTGCAGTGAACGGAATTTCCTTTGAGGTCAGGCGTGGCGAAGTGTTCGGGATGCTCGGCCCCAACGGTGCCGGAAAAACAACCACCATTGAAATTCTCGAAGGTATGTGCGACGCTGATTCTGGTGATGCGATTATCAACGGTATTAATGTCAAAGAAGATGCGAACGCAGTAAAAGCGATAATCGGTGTGCAACTCCAGCAAAACGCCTTTTTCGACAACCTGAAGCTTGCCGAAATCGTCGACCTCTACGCCAGGCTGTATTTGACGAAGGTTGATCCCGTAGAAATACTCTCTCGTGTAGGACTGGAGCATCGTAAGAGCAGTAAATACGCCGAACTCTCCGGTGGGCAAAAACAACGCCTCTCCATCGCCGTAGCCCTAGTCAACGATCCCGCGGTTCTGTCTCTCGACGAACCAACGACAGGCCTCGACCCTCAGGCTCGCCGAAAGCTTTGGGCATTGGTGAAGAAAATCCAAACAGACGGCTCCACGATCATGCTGACGACTCACTACATGGAAGAAGCCGAAGAACTCTGTGATCGAATCGCTATCGTCGAAAACGGCGAAATCATCGCCCTCGATACCCCGGATGCTCTCATAGACCAACTTCTGGCAACCGGGTTCAAACCCGAAAAACGGGTCCGCGAAGCAACTCTCGACGATGTGTTCTTGAACCTGACCGGCCGGGATTTACGAGAGTAATTCTGATGAAAATATATCTGGCCTTGACCATCGCTTCACTAAAAATGTACTTTCGTAACAGGCAGGCACTTTTCTGGGCATTGTTCTTCCCGTTGCTGATCATGATCATATTCGGAATCATGAACTTCGACGGCTACAACGCACCTAGCGTCGGTGTTCACGACGCTGCTCAAAACGACGCTTCGCTGGCCTTGATTCAAGCGCTCCGAGGGGGTGACAATGAAGTACTTGAGGTTTCCACCGGCACCAGCGAAGAGATTCAATACGATCTGAAATTCTCTGGATCACGGGCAGCAATAGTGATCCCAGAGAATTATGGAGTTCGAGGCGAACTAGCCGTAATCGAGGTTACCTACGACCAGCGGTTCATGCAGGAGCGAGCAGTGGTATCCACTGTAATCGGCCAGGCGACCAGCGCCCTTTTCAAAGAGTTTGCCGCTGTGCCAAACGAGTTCAGAGTAGAAAATTCGATTTCGATTGATGAATCGTTTATTGAAGGACAGGGGCAGGGGTTTAAGGCCTGGCTTATTCCCGGCATCGCAGCTATGGCGATCATGCAGACCGGTCTTTTCACTGTCGTTTTCACCCTCGTCAGGTTCAAGTCACAGGGCGTTTTACGTCGACTCAAGGCAACGCCAATAGGCGCTTCCCATTTCCTGGCAGGGCAGCTAACCACCAAAGCCATCATCGTGGTCTTACAGACCTACGTACTGGTGATTGTCGGCGCGATAGTTTTAAGCGTCAGCGTCGGCAACGGCAGACTAGGCGTCTGGTTTGACCTGACAATTTTGGCACTCCTGGGCGGTGCACTGTTCATCGCGATGGGGCTCGCCGTTTCAGGGTGGGCGAAAAATGAAGAGACCGCCGCTCCCGTAGCTAACATCATCTCGATGCCAATGATGTTTCTCTCAGGCGTATTCTTCCCTCTCTCCGTCATGCCTGATTGGCTGACGAGATGGTCACAGTATCTCCCATTGACCTATCTGGCAGATGGCATGCGAGCGATAACCGTGGAAGGAGCCTCCATAACCACCCTCGGAACCGAACTCCTTGGATTAGGTATCTGGATAATTATCGTCTTCGTAATTGCCACAAGAATGTTCCACTGGGAATAGGCGCGTGGACATGATCTATTGGGAGGCGATGATGTTTCTGGTTCTTGCGCCTGATACAAACTGATCTAGCTCGACGACTAAACAGCGAACGTTCAGTTATGCTTCAGCTCCACTGGATCAGTAATAAAAGAAAGCGAACATCTCTCTGGTGCACGGTGCCAGAATGATGAGCTCGCTCCGTGTTAATTTCTACGCCCATCAGCCCATAATGGATTCCACAGTACAAGCCAGTTCCAATGACCAGCTCGAATTATCAAGAAAATCTAGCGAACACAGTGAGCAGTAGCGCTACCCTTTTGGTTGGTGAACTTTCACGACGTACGGGCGTTACGACGGCCACCATCAACTACTACGTTCGAATTGGCGTACTGCCACCACCCAGAAAGACCAGTAAAACCCGCGCACTCTATCCGGCCCATTTCGCACAAATGATCATCAAGATCAAAGAATTACAGGCTGCCGGATTAAACCTCAAGGGAATTAAACAGGTCGTAAACGGCGATCCCACATCCCCACTGGCGTCGGCAATGCCGTCCGAACAACCTGATCCCCCGCAACCACCACCGCCGGGACCCATTTCGATCTCCGATTTTCTAAGTCAAAGCGGACTGAACGACGATCTCTACGACAACTTGATTTCCATCGGACTGATCAGACGACCAAGAACCGGATCTGACGGAGCCCCTGCACATGACCGCAGAGACTTATCCGCCGCAAGAGCTTTCGCAAGACTTACGGAAGCGGGAATCGAATATTCGCTACTCGAACGACACACGGAATATGCACCTCTCTCGAAGGCAGAAGCTTTATTCCTGGCAGAGCATCTGAGTTCGGCAACTCGCAGGACACCCTCCACTCAGCCGATGAACCTGGTGTCAGCATTCGACGCTATCAGACGCTATCAGCGAGCACTCGAACTCGACGAAGCGTACCCGGACTGGCGAAATTTACTATCGTAAGTACGCGGCGACCTAACCTCGCTGCTTCTTGACGTAGTCGATCACTGCTCCCAGTCCGTCTGGCGGGGCTCCGAGTCGAACCGCTTCTGCCACGTCAGCCTCTGACTTATCGTCTTCACCAATGGCCGCGTGTGCAACCGCACGATTCCCGTACATATCAGCAACACCGGGATTCAATTCGATCGCCCTTGTGAAGTTATTGATCGCCTGCTCGAAATCCGCCATTGAAAGATAGGCAACACCGAGATTGAACTGAACCTCATGGTTATCCGGATCTAACCACGCCGCCTCTTCGAAGTCCGCGGCCGCTTTGTCAGGCATCCCTAGTTGAGCGCTTTTCAGGCCGCGTTGAAAGAATTCCGCAGCCGTCTTCGGCGGAAAATCGATATCTGCCTTGCCCATTTCACCCGATCCATGGTCCGAAGGCGTCAATTCCGAATACTCCCCATTCTTCCGCGTGGTTATCGCTCGATTCTGCAAACAGTTACCAATGCTAACCCGACACACCGATAAAGTTAGTGTTAGAAATTCGGAACCTGCCCGCCATCCCTCCTTCGGGACGGACCGAGGGAGGGTAGACTGCGACACGCGACAAGTCGTCCGACGACACCAGAGCGAAACGCAGCCCGGAGCTATTAAGAAAGAAAATAATTTGAGAATCGCCCTTATCGGTCAGTCAGCTTTTGGAAAGTCAGTGCTAGAAGCGCTGATTGAGAAAGGGCAAGACGAAATAGTCGGTGTCTTCGCACCGCCTACAAAAGAAGGAAGGTCTCCAGACCCAATATCTGATGCCGCAAACGAACTGAACATCCCCATTTTCGAGTTCAAACGCCTGCGCGATCAGGAAGCAATAGATCAGTTCAAATCAATCGACCCTGAACTCTGTGTGATGGCATTCGTCACCGATATCGTTCCAATGAAAATGATCAATTTCCCATCCTTAGGAACCATCCAGTACCATCCATCCCTACTCCCGCTCCACCGTGGACCCAGTTCTATTAATTGGCCAATAATCAACGGCGAAACCGAAACCGGGCTTACCATTTTCTGGCCAGACGACGGACTCGACACCGGTCCGGTGCTGATGCAAAAGAAAGTCACAATCTCACCCGACGCAACGCTCGGTAGTGTCTACTTCAACAAACTCTACCCACTCGGTGTCGAAGCTATGATCGAATCGGTCGACCTAGTCAGAAATGGCAACGCACCGAAAATCATTCAGGATGAATCGAAAGCCACCTACGAAAGCTGGTGCAAAGCCAGCGATGTCGTAATCGACTGGACCGCTGACGTGGGCACCGTATACAACATGATCCGCGGCGCCGACCCACAACCCGGGGCAAACACCACGTTCAACGGCACTAGGTTATCTCTCTACGATATCGCAAGTTCTTCATATGGATCTGATGGGCGAGAACCCGGTGCAATTATAGAAATAGGCGCCGGAAAAATAGTTGTCGCAGCCAACAATGGCTCAGTAGCAATCGGACGAGTTCGAGCCACAGGCGGGAAAAAGATCGGCTCTAGCCAGTGGGCTGAATCAGTTAATCTAAAAGTCGGTGATACCTTCGGCGGGGACTAGTCCCCGCTGAAAAATCCGGTGAGTAGATCGTTCACTTGATCGGGATTGTCGAGCAGCGGGACGTGCGCCGAGTTTGCGATGATGTACAGACTCGAATTTTGCACCAGTTCAGCTAGACGATATCCATGTTCGACCGGAATCACCTTGTCGTGCTCACCCCAGATAGCGAGCGTCGGCACCTTGATCGATTCCAACTCATCATCGGTAAAGATCGATTTCTGACCGCCCAAACCAGTAATCACTTTACAACTGGCCCGCATCGCATCGGTGTGTCCGGCGGGAAGCGTGACATCGTACGCATACTGCTTGTAAATCTCCGCATCAACGAAATTTGAATCGACTACCTCCATCATTTTGAAGTAGGTGTCCTGCCCCCAACGGTTAGGTCGGACTATCATCCGACCTATCAATGGCACCGTCCCCAACCTGAATACCATCGGAAACGCTCTACCCAGTCCAGTAGAACCGATCACTATCAATCGATTGATACGTTCAGGGCTGTTGATCGCTACCGACAGGGCACCTTGTGCTCCCATCGACAGTGCAGCCACATCGATCCTTCCAAGCCCCAGTGCATCGATGAAACCGGTCAGATAACGGAAAATCGAATCGACAAACGGCGCTTCGTAGGCCTTCTGACTCGAAAGGCCGAACACCGGATGATCAGGAGCGATCACTCGATGAGACTGTGACAATACTGCAATCTGTCTGAACCAAATCCCCGAGCCCGCACCTCCTCCGTGAAGTAGAAGTACAGGCGGGCCAGATCCGTAATCGAGATAGTGAATGCGTTGACTATTCACTTCAATAAAGTGGCCTTGATACCCCAGACCGGCTCTCTCGAGCAACACAGACATACTGCCGAAAATGCGTTGCCCGGCTGTAGAAAACTTGGGCTGCTCGACGATTTGCGCTTGCAGAGTGATCATTTATAAGTACAGTGCCCCCGGAATCAACAGTTTTCTTCATTTGATACGAGTATAGATGGACGATACGAATTAGAATTCGCGTATAACGGGGACACAACCGAATCCAGTCAATCCAATGAGCCAACAGTCTGTACTGAGCACAACCGAATTGGGCAGCAATCAATTAGCGCAAAATTAACTGTACGATTTAGCCGACACCTCGATCCGCCCGAGAAGGGCACATCGACTACACAAACATGGGCACGATTAACGATCAGTCCGAAATATCGCGAAATGGCGACTCAAACGACGATCACCAGTACGCCGAAGATTCACGCGGGATTTCTGAACTCCAACTGCAGGCATGGGAGCTGTTGGAATTCACGAACATCCGCCAACTCCTCGCCAACCGCACACGATTCTTCATGTCACGTCAAATGGCCCTAGATGCACGCCCACTGGTAGACATCGAAGACGTAGAACGGCTGCAAGATGAAACCGCTCAAGCCGCCCTGATGCTCTCAACAGTCGGCGACATCGGATTGATTGGAGCCCAAGACCCTCGCGACACCTTGCACCGCGCCGCCATAGACGGAATGCTCACAGGCGAAGAAATCGTTTTCGTTCTACATCTACTCGACTCGATATGGATCGCCCGCAACACGGTGATCTCGATGGAAAGTCGTGCACCGTTGCTGACCGGCATCGCCGATGATATTCCCGATCTCCGTGATCTCAGCGATGAAATATTCAAATATCTCTCCGAGCGCGGCGAAGTACTAAGTTCCGCTACTCCAAAGCTTGCACGGCTGCGTGCGAACGTAAGCAAAACATTCCAGCGTGTGATGCGAGCAATGGAACGGATCGCAAACAGCAAGACAGTTCGCCAATCTCTTCAATCCGGAGCCATAGCAACTCGCGGTGAACGGCTGGTGCTGGAAGTCAGAGCTGACGCAAGGGACTCTGTGCCGGGAATTGTTCACGACGTATCGGGTAGTGGTGCGACGCTATTTGTAGAGCCACTGAAGGCAATTAATCTCTGTAACGACTGGCGAGAAACATCGGCCGAAGCGAAGCGAGAAGAAGAACGCATCCTCCGCAAAGTTTCACGGCTGATAGGTGACCACAAAGAACAGGCTCTCATCGCTGTTGAAGCGGCAGCAGAACTCGACTACATAGTGGCAAGGGCACGCCTCGGAGCGTCGATGAAATCACGGCGCATTGAAACCATGCCAGCCGGTTCAGACAACGTAGTAAATCTCGTTGGCGCCCGCCACCCACTTCTCGGCAGTGATGCCGTACCGATTACGATCAACATCGGTCCCGGCTTTAGGGGTTTGGTGATCACGGGACCAAACACCGGCGGCAAGACAGTCGCAATAAAGACGATCGGACTATTCGCTCTTATGCACCAATCTGGCCTGCAGGCACCGGTCGTCGATGGCCAGATGGCCATATTCGACGCTGTCTACGCCGATATTGGAGACTCGCAGTCGATCGAACGCTCGGTCTCAACTTTTTCATCACACATGGGGCGAGTAATAGAGATTCTTCTCGAAGCGACATCAAATTCATTGATCCTGCTGGACGAACTGGGCACTGGAACCGATCCCGAAGAAGGATCGGCGCTTGCAAGAGCCGTTCTCTTGCATGCAGCAGAGAACGACATGCCCATCGCCGTAACAT
This sequence comes from uncultured Dehalococcoidales bacterium, assembly GCA_964435915.1. Taxonomy (GTDB): domain Bacteria; phylum Chloroflexota; class Dehalococcoidia; order Lucifugimonadales; family Lucifugimonadaceae; genus Lucifugimonas. Next base: position 7,110 of record CAYTAO010000043.1, on the reverse strand, counting down.
CGCACTACCGGGCAGTCGCCGAGTACGCAGCGGAGTCCGAGGACTTTGCCAACGCCTCTGTTGAACTCGATTCCGAAACGATGCTCCCTACATATCAAGTGCTAATGGGAATCCCGGGGCGAAGCTACGCCATTCACGTTGCGCGTCACCTCGGAATGCCCAGCCAAATTCTGGACGACGCGGAGTCTATGATAGACCCAAGTCGCGCCGAAGCAGAAATGATTCTTCAACAACTACAACGTGAACGAGCTGAAGCAGTTCATCTGCGAGAAGAGTTCGAGCAAGCAAAGACAGATGCCGAATCTACCCGCAAGGATCTCCAGAACAAGCTAAGCAACGCAACCCGCTTGCAGGAAGACATGATCGAGAAATCTCGTATGGAACTCCGCCGTGAGACCGACGAGGTACAGCGATCACTTCGCAAGATCGTTAGTAAAGCCCGCAACGATAACGACCTGGAAACAGCGAAACGAGCCATAGGTCGAGTTCGAAATCAATTTTCCGATCCCACATGGCTCCCAGTATCTCCTCCGGTAGAGACAAAGAATGCAGATGAGCCCGAGATAAACCGACCACTCGAATCTGGTGATCAGGTAGAAATCAAAGGTCTGAACGTTGAAGCTGTGGTTACCGGAGTCGGACCGCACGCCGTGATCCAAGTAAAGATGGCCAACGCCCGGATCGAACTAGACGAACGGCAATTGCGACTGATTAAAGCCGCTGAACACGCCAAACCCGACACATTGCACCCAAATGTCACAGTCAATACCGTCACTGCTGGTGAAACAGCGAACACATCAGGTGAATTAGATGTTCGTGGCTCTCGTGTTCACGAATCGGATGAACTCGTACGTCAGTTCGTCGATGATTCATCGTTACAAGGACTCACAAGCGTACGCATCATCCACGGTGAAGGAACAGGCGCACTGAGAGAAGCGATTCGGGTGCTGCTTTCCAAACACCCACTGGTAGCATCATTCAGTGCAGCTCCCCGAGATCGAGGTGGCAATGGCGCCACCCAGATAGACCTCAGCTAACCGGGCGGACTCCACAGCCCTCCGCCGGTTCCCCCTCCTTAGGAGGGAGCTAGAGGACCGCGTCGCAGACACGCGTCGAAGTCATCGACGCCAAAGCAAAATGATTACAGCGAACGACAAGTCGTTCTGCGACGCCAGGAACCATAACGCCCGCGTGGGACCTTCCTTTCTTAACGCATCCTTACGCAGGCGCGCAAACACCCGCACCAGGCAGGACCGCTAGACCGATGCGGCGGCGGCAAATCCCCGCGCTATCTCCTCATTCGATCGGCGAAGTACCGTGGTGTTTACATGCAGAACCGGATGCTCCCAGTCTGCGCTCGGTGGTGGGATGACAATTCCTTCATCGCGTAACTTGCCTACGAACAAACTCAGGTCAATGTTGGAATCGAGTACCAACTCAAAGATGTTCGAACCATGCTCGAACTCACGAACTTCGATGCCGGAAATTTCGTTGAGTTGCTCGAAAAGCGCCTTGGCCTTCCCAAACGCCTCGCCATAACGCTCAGCGAACCCCTCAAGCCCATCCAAAGTCAGCGCCGCTGCCATATACCCGAAAGGTATTCCTCCGCCAAACATGCGGCGATCGTGGTACAGGCCCTCGATAAACTCACTTCGACCCGCCAGTATCCCGCCAAACGGCGATCCAAAATACTTATAAGAAGACACGTACACACTATCGAACAGCGCAGCGTACTGCTTTACATCGATACCCGTCGCAGCCGACATCATGTAGAGCCGTGCGCCGTCCAGGTGAGTAGGAATCCCTTCTTCCCGGCACAAGTCTGTAATAGCAACCATCTCGTACCACGGCACAATCTGCCCTGCCTGACGACGAACCGGACTCTCAATGCATACCGAGCCCACAGGATTCAGCACGCGGCCACTTACCGACTTCTTCAACGCAACTCGGAGTTCATTGGCCGTGAAGTATGGACGGTCGTCTGCCAGCGGAATTGCGTTCAGACTGCTCAATCGATCGAGCGCATCACCCTCATCTTGGTAGATGTGACTCTGCTCCTGCAAGATAACCCGCGACTTCGTCCCACTCAAACGTCGTAGTGCAAGTTGGTTGGCAAGAGTTCCAGTGGGCAGCCAGATCGCAGCTTCTTTACCCAACTCCTCAGCCATACGAGTCTCAAGCTCCTCGACGGTACCGCCAATTGAGTATGCGTCGGGCTTAAGACGACCCTCCGCAAGCAGATTCCCAAGACGCTCAACAAGTAATTCAGGAGTTTGGGGCTCGCCATCCCCCCCGAACACAACTACATCCGTACTGCCTGACTGCTCAGTTTTTTGAGCGGTAGCATCGGACTTTTTTGACTTGATGACCATAAGGTTTCACCTGCTATTTTGAACTGAATCGGATTTTAAGACGCTGAGTTAAACGCTAAATTACTCAGGATGGTTCTCCCAATGCTCGGGGATGATTAGTTCAGCATCAGGGCCAATCAGGTTCATCGTCAGCCACTTCTCGCCGTTAAGTCCATCCCTCGAGCTGGATCTCTCGGACTCATGAACGGCGACGTTCCCGGTAATACCGCTTTCAAGTACCTCGAGTACACCCGGGTTGTAGATACCTGTTGCATAGTCGGCCTTGATCAGCGTTTCCGCCTTGATCGACTCGGCATGCCATCTCAGGTTGTACAGCTCGAGAGTGGCGATAACATCGTCTTTGCGATCCGGGTAAAGCCTCAAGTAATCACTGAACTCAGCTAACGGATACGAAGATGTTTTGACCGCGTGCTCGATAGTGTCGAGCAGGTACGCGGGAGTCGAAACAACGTGCGTAACCGAGCTTCTTCGAGCCGCCGCTAGCAACGCATTGTCGTTGCCCCATGCAACAATCCGGTTCAGGTCGACTTCTGGACGAGTTACCAGATAATCCATCCCTCTCAACGTGTCAGCAGCAATGCCCCGATATACATACGTATCTGAATTCTCCAGACCGTCTGTCAACTGTCCTGGATACATCGCAGCGTATGGCTTGTCGGA
>CAYTAO010000043.1:0-4068 GCA_964435915.1 uncultured Dehalococcoidales bacterium | reverse complement strand
GAGTTACGCATCCCTCGGCAAGCAAGAGAAAACGTTACGTAGCGCTGACGCATAGCGGTCGCAGTACCCTGAGGTATGACTTCGTTCACACTCCCGTTCTTCGGAACGTAGTAGATCGCGGGGAACGGACCTTCACCTTTAGGAATGCTCAGGTATCCGAACAATCTATACGGACCGACACTCGTTATACGAACGCCATACAGGTTGGCGTTGGCATTGGTGCGAATCGGGATCGGTTCGATTTCCGTAGCAAGCGGGATTCCAGCCAGATCTTCATCAACATCGTTCCAGAAAGCGTCGAAATTTGCGGGTTTCTGTCTGGTCATATCGCTATTCTCCTCCCTTCAAATGAGTTTCGAAGAATTCATCGATAATGGCCCCGTGTATGTACCTGCCCGCCTCATGACCGTGTCCATCGTATTCGTAGAATTTTTTATTCTCGCTGCTCATAGCGTTGAACACGGCGTAGCCCGTTTCGGGCGGCACGACGTTATCTTGAAGCCCAACGTTGACAATAATGGGACACGTTATTTTATCGGCAAATGAAATACCGTCGAAGTACGCCACAGTCTCTTCCACGTCTTTGCGACGTTCTGGATAGGTCTCTAGGTAATCATTGACTTCATCGAATGGGTACGTGTGCGACAACTCGATAGCATCCATATACCCACACAAGTACGGAGCGCTAGCCGACGCTGCACTGATCTCTTTTCGCATTGCCGCAGCAGTAATTGTGAGCCCACCACCCTGACTACCACCAACCGCACCAATTCGAGAAGCATCGACTTCCGGACGCTCCAGTAAAAAGTCGACCGATCTCCACGCGTCAACATAAAACCCGCGGTACGAGTACGAGTTCTTATCGACAATTCCAAAAGTCAGTAAGCCCGGATACCCTGGATCGAACTGCGAACGGCTCCTGACCTTGCCGCGCGGGTTTACCGAGAAACACGCATAGCCTTTAGCAGCCCACTCTCGCGGTATCATCGGGTCGCTCTGATACCCAGGGAACTGGATCATCGCTGGCAGCTTACCCGTCGCGCCCTTAGGGACCGCATACCACCCCGACACACGTAGATGATCGAGACTATCGTAGAAGACCTGGTATACATCGACCTCTTCGTTGGACCGAAGATCGTCTTTCTCGATAGTCGTGTTCATGGGAATGGCAGCTGCGTCACTCATGACACTGCCCCAGTACTCGTCGAAATCATCAGGTGTCCGAACCTTGCAACGATAATTTTTATCTATAGTCATCCCTGATCCTCAGTCATCCCTAATCCTCTGTTTGGTCTGCTCATGTATTTAGTAACTTCTCTAGATGCCTGACATTGAGGAACCAGAGGTTCAGACCATCGCTCCTCAATGTACATAACCACGGCGATGTTGGAAGGCTGGCTTACTGAAATTCTGCTCGAAGTGCGGCTGCAACAATCTCCGCCTCACCCGCCTCGAGTGCCACCGGGCTTATGTATAGCTCGTCGCCATAACCACTACGACGAGGGTGATCAGCAACGCCCACCTGAATATTGGGATCCCCTGCGGCTAGCTTCTCCTGAATTTCCTTCGAAGAAGAACCACTCCAGCCATCCTCAAAATAAAAAACCGCAGTCGGTCCCTGTCGATTTGGATCGCCATCCTCGATCACCGCGCGTAGCCCTGTCACGCCCTTGGCAGCTTCCGTTATCGTCTCCGACCAACCTCGCCACATGGCCCACTCAGCCTCATGATCCATCGATACGAACCGCCGCAATGCCACGAGTACGGCAGCGATCTCTTCTTTCGCTACCTTTGATCCTCTCCCAACGGAAGCGTGAGGCGACATGTTCAATCGCGCAGCCTCAACTAGGTCAGCCCTGCCCGCCAGAATGCCTGTCGACTGCGGTCCACGCAGGCCTTTACCACCAGAGAAAGTAACAAGGTCAGCCCCATCAGAAATGTATTTCGTCAGGTTTTCTGCTGGTGGCAACATCGCTGCGCCATCAACAATCACCGGTACATCCTTTGCATGGGCGATCTCTACAACCTCGCGTAACGAAAGGTCACAATCCATCCACGGGCCAAACACATAAGTCACCGCAGCGGTCTTTTCATCGATGGCAGCCTCGAGCTGCTCAGCGAGGGTTCCCTCACCGAGCCCCCACTCTTTCAGAGTTGCTCCCGCAGTCCTGTAGCAAATCTCGAATCCAAAGCGATGATTCTCGAAAATCAGAATCTCGTCTTTCATCCCCTCGGTATCCGGCAACTGCAAAATTCGATCGGGATCTGAACCCGCCATGCAGGCTGCCGCCTGAACCAGCAAACCCGCAGAAGCACCAGCCACAACCAAACCGGCCTCCGCACCGGTGTACTCGGCAATCACATCACCAGCTCGCTTATTCAGCTCGTGAAAATCGATGAAAGTGTCGGCCGCATCAACCATCGCCTGCTGAACTTCATCCGACATCCGACTCCCGCCGAGTATCGTCACCCAGCTTCTGCCGTTGATAACTTTTTTCAGTCCGAGACTGTCAAATTGCGCAGAACCGGTCGAGCCAATCGAGGTCATTTAAAACTCCTTAATAAATATCTCTCCGTACCTGATATTTCAAAATTAGAACCCGGAGAGAGTTCGCAACTGAAATAATCATCAGTCACCCGGCCTCCGGATCGTATAGCGAGATTTCGACTGCCTGATCTATTTGGCCAGTACCTCTACCAAACGTTTGGCGAGTGCCACTTCCTGGCCATCTTGAATGTTGGCCATGTTTGCAGCCAAACCACTTCGCCCGTCCCATCCGAGGTTTCGCGCGATATAGATTCGTGGATTGCCCTCATGCAAGGCTGTCCATACTCGATCCTCTTCCGCCTCGCCCCCCTCGATAGCAATTACGCAGTTGGGAACGTGGAACTTCTTGTAATCCAGTTCGACCGAGGCACTTACACCTTCAATGTCCTGAATCTGTTCCATCACGTATTCGGCTTTCTTCCACATCGCAGCATGTCGACTCTCGTCATCGGACTCAACAAACAACTGTAAAGCTGTTGCCATACCGATCATGTCTTCTCTTCCGACCTTCTGAGGGCGCCCAACCGACATGTGAGGACCGCTATTCGCAAGTGCAGCTTCGATCAAATCCGCGCGTCCGGCCAACAGTCCAGTTGATTGAGGACCTCCGATGTACTTACCACCGGAGTACGTCACCAGGTCAGCCCCATCTGCGATGTACTTGGTCAAATTGGTTTTCGGCGGCAACATCGCTGCAGCATCAACTATCACCGGTACATTCGCTTCACGAGCAACTTCTACAATCTCGACCTGTGTCAAACCGCCGGGAGGGTCACCGTAAGCAAACGTGTGAAGAATGGCAGCGGTTCGCTCGGTGATCGCTGTTTTGAGCTCTTCTTTAGTAGTACCACTATCATCTCCGGCATAGACGATTGTTGCGCCAGCGTAATCGTGAACCTTCATGTAGCCAGCAGGATTGGTCCTCTGCGCAAGAATTTCGTTCTTCATCCCGGTCGTGTCTGGGAGTTGGGCGATTTTATCGCTGTCGGTACCAGTCATAACTGCAGCTGTCGCAAGCACCAACCCACCGGCTGCGCCGGAACATATCAAGCCGGCCTCTGCACCAGTTATTTCGGCGACAAATTTTCCTGTTGCACGTTTCAACTCAACAAGATCGATAAAAGATTGTGACGCGAGGGCCATCGCCTCACCCACTTCGGGTCGCATCATCGAACCCCCATGGGTCGTGTGAGTACCACCCGCATTTATAAGTGGCTTCACGCCAAATTGAGCATACACAGGGTTGTTCAGGGGATCGCTTACCATCAATGATTCCTCTATCAACGCACCCTAATGTGGGTGGCTACGTTACTTGTCACTTCTATCACCAGAGAAAACACACGATAAAACAAACGTATCGGTAAAATTACCCGGCGATTTGCAAATACAAATGTTGCACGGGCATGATGGCACACATTACCGATCGCAGCACCCCCCCCCGCAATGTGAAGAGCGGGATATCCGCACAATTCGGTCCACTGACGGGGAATCGGATGGCGCGATCGAGGAAAGCAGTGGCG
>CAYTAO010000042.1:19401-20339 GCA_964435915.1 uncultured Dehalococcoidales bacterium | reverse complement strand
GCACTGGGCAGATTAGTGTCATGCAAGTCGGTGCTTTGCAGATCGGCACAGCCGCCGGCCGCTGCCACAGTTATTAGACCGATAAGCATCCCAGCAATTTTTGTATCTGGGAAGAAATGTATTCGCTTAAGATTCATCACAAGTTACCCCGCGGGTTGGATCTTTTCGTATTTATTGCCGTGCGGTGCGTTTTCCGCACTATTCCCGGGTGTTGATGCGAATAGCTGGGAGTTAGCTGTGAATTACCGGATAGCTTTCTGAACGGGAGGTTTACATACGATTTTGTTTATCACGTTTCAACTGTCAAAACGCGATAGTCAAAGTAGTGAATTGGGCCATTTCAGCCTAATTACGGCGCGGTGATTCGCCAGGAGCTTTTTCGGCTGGATGCGTGTTCGGTGGTATCGAGGCGGATCATTAGCGGGACCATGTGATCGAGGACCACTGCCTCTGCGAGGCTCCCACAATCGACTGGCTTGAAGCCGATCTCCCTGATTAGTCCCGCGACCACTTCCTTTGCTTCTTCGTCGTCACCTGCGTAATGGACTTCTCGTGGTTCACCTGTGGAGTCGACAGGTTGTTCGAACGTGTTGGAAAAATTGGTCTTAAAGGCTGCGATCACTCGCGCACCGTCTCCAATTGCAGTTTCTGTGACCTGTGCTCCCGAGTCGCCATTATTAGGCTGTGCTGCAAATGGATTCGTGATGTCGATTATCACTTTTCCTCGTAGCGATTCGGCATGTTTGCGAACTGTGCTGGCTACCTCTTTGTAGGGGAGGGTGATGATAACAATTTCGCCGGCGTCGATTGCTGCCCGTACGCCGTAGAGCCTGGTGTCGGTTCCGACCTCGATGTGAAATTCTTTCCTTGTTTCGGGACGGCGTGATCCGAATGCAACGAAGTGCCCTGCGGCAAAAAGTGCTTTATCATTGATCATT
>CAYTAO010000042.1:0-19391 GCA_964435915.1 uncultured Dehalococcoidales bacterium | reverse complement strand
GCTTTACCCAAAGCCATAGCCATGTTACCGGTACCGATGATGCCGATTCTGAGTTTGCGTTGTGTGAATGGAATTGGATCTGTTGATGGAGTCATGCCGGACGGAGTGTACGGGTGTGCCTCCGGTGTATCAACAACGAACCATCACTTTCCATATTGCATGGATCTGCAGAAATACAGTGAGATGTATACCGCTTGGACGATTGCGGGAGTAGTCTTCGTAGCCGCGTTACCGTGCGGTGCGAATTCGAATTGAAATCGTTTAGTAAATCTCGTGAGATAGAGCGTAAATGACTGACTACCTTCCACTTCCAGGAACCCCTCTCGAGGAGTTAGACACTCCCTGTATCGTTGTCGACCTTGATATTGCAGAGTCGAATATCGAAAAACTTCAGTCTGCTGCTAACGAGATGGGAGTCGCTGTTCGGCCTCATTCGAAGACCAGTAAGAGTCCTTACTGGGTTCGCAAGCAGATTGAAGCCGGGGCGATCGGCGGTTGCTGCGCCAAGGTTGGCGAGGCGGAAGTAATGGTTGAGGCGGGAATTCAGGACGTGATGATCCCGAACCAGGTGATCGGGAAGCAGAAGATTGCACGTCTTGTTGCGTTGGCCCGTTCGTCAAGAATTATTGTTGCTGTTGAAAACTCCTCGAACGTGTCTGAGCTATCTGAAATAGCAACTATTGCTGGTGCCGAGCTCGGGGTCATCATCGAAATCAACGTCGGCATGAATCGCTGCGGAGTGGATGGCGACGGTGCGGTCGAGCTTGCGAAGCAGGTTGAGGCAGCTTCGGGACTTCGTTTCGACGGTGTGATGGGTTACGAGGGGCACACGGTTAACGTGAGGGACTACGAAACTCGCAAGATCAACGCTGAGAACGCAATGGCGATTCTCAATGGAGCGGCCGCGCAGATTCGCAACGCTGGCATAGACGTGAAGCTCGTTTCTGCTGCTGGAACTGGTACTTACAACATCACAGGTCAGGTCGATGGAGTTACTGAGCTTCAGTGTGGTTCCTATATTTTTATGGACGGTGACTACCTTGAAGTGTTCAACGATTTCGACCCTGCGTTGACGGTTATGTCGACGGTCATTTCACGACAAAAGGACGATCTGGCGATTTCCGATATGGGGTTGAAGTCGATTTCTATTGATCGCGGTATTGCTGAGGTTCTTTCCCCTGCGGGCGCCGAGGTGCTGCGTCATTCCGAAGAGCACACAAAGATTACGTTGAATAGCGCAGATGCTAGGTCTCTCGAAGTTGGCGACAAGGTGCACGTACGACCGATGCACGGTGACACGACGATCAACTTGCATGAGTACTACTTCGGCGTGCGAAACGGCAAGCTTGAGCAGGCGATTCCGATTCCGGGGCGCGGCAAGTTCCGTTAACCCCGACGGGGTTCTTTCTGAGAAGTCGGTTGGTGTTGGCTGAGTCGCGTGGTGTGGCTTCGGGGTCGGGCGTCTGGACTTTCGGACCTACCCCCTAACTCCATCCCTGCGAGGGATGGAGGACTGGGTTGCTGTGGACATGCCGGAGTGCGAGGCCCATATAATCTCGTCAACTGCCGAATTCGCCTGTCATTGAGAAATAACCCATGCCTTCAAGACCGAATCTTCTTTTTATTTGTTCAGACCAGCAGCGGACCGACACGATCGGTGCTTATGGAAATGACTGGATCGAAACTCCGGCGCTGAACGAACTTGCGAGCCGCAGTTTTGTTTTCGAAAACGCCTACGTTACCCAACCTGTTTGCTCACCGGCGCGCTCGACAATGGTGACTGGTTTGTACCCACATTCGGCAGGTGTCGTTCGCAACAGCGCGCCGGATCGGAATTACAGCAACCTGTTTCCTGACGTAAAAACTATCGCCCAGATGGTTTCGGATGATTACGTTTGTGCCAAGTATGGCAAGTGGCATCTTGGTGACGATCTTTCACCGCAACGCGGCTTTACCAAGTGGGTCAGCACCGAAGACGCCCATGACGGTAACCAGCCGACATGGATCGACCCGGAAAACAAAGATCGCAAGTCTGACTACTTTGATTATCTGGTTGGCAGGGGTCACGAGCCTAAGGGTGATTACGAGGGTCATAAGTCGCATACTCAGGATCAACGTGGATTCTTGCCTGAGGAAGATACGATGGCGGCGTTTCTGAGTCGTCACACGGTCGAGTTCATCAACGGGCGAGGTGAAGACGGCAAGCCGTGGCTGATGTATGTCAACATGTTCGAGCCGCACCCGCCTTACAACGGGCCATTGAACGACATGTACGACCCTGCATCGCTCGAAATGGGTCCACTGTTCCTCAAGAAGCCGGCCAAGAACACCCCGGCGTTCAACCGTGTTCGTGCTGAACTCCACATCGCTGAGGCTGAAGAGGAGCACCCGGACGATCCTGAGGGTTACTGGCGCGAGCTGCGGGCGAGGTACTTTGGCAATGTGACAGTGCTCGATAGGGGAATTGGACCGATTCTACGGGCGCTTGAAGATTCTGGGCAGACGGACAATACAATCGTTGTCTTCACTAGTGACCATGGTGATTCGCTTGGCGATCGTGGGATGATTAACAAGCGGGCTTTTTATGAAGAGGTTGCTCGGGTGCCGTTGATTGTTCACGTGCCGTGGATTTCGAAGTCCGAGCAGCGTGTTGGTGGCAGCATTGGTCATACGGATCTTGTTCCGACGCTGCTTGATCTGATGGGAGAAGACGTGCCAGATCACCTTCAAGGGGCGAGCCGTCGGGATGTTCTAGAAGGCTCCAACGTTTTATCGGATGACGTGTTCATGCAGTGGCACGGTGGTGCGGCGACTGTGCCGCTTGGCAATGCTCAGGTTGAGCGCCTTTCTGAGGTTCCCTGGCGGTGCATGGTTTCGGGGGATCGCTGGAAGTTAAATCTTTCGCCGGGTGATACGTGTGAGCTTTACGATTTGAACAGTGATCCGCTGGAGTTGACGAATCTGTATGACGACACTGAACATGCTGACCGGGTGCGAGATATGACAGCGCGTATGAGGGACTGGCAGCGGTGTACGGGTGATGATCTGGAGCTTGGGGTTTAGGGATAGGCGGTGTCTACATCTGTCGTCGGAGGACTTATCGCGAGCTGCAATCTACCCTCCCTCGGTCCCTCCCGAAGGAAGGATGGCAGCAGAGGAAGCGCTATTTCCTCTCCCAGAGGGAGAGATTCGTGTGAGGGAGAAGTTTTCTTATGCGTAACCTGTGAAGCTGTGTCCAAACTGCGACCCATCTTCTAACTCCCTCCCTGAAAGGGCGGGAGAAGCGGACGGCATATTCAGAGGACTTTGAAGTTACTTCGACCATGCTTTGGAAAAGAGTTTTAGCCAGTTTTCGCCGAGGATCTTTTTTGTGTCGTATTCCGTGTAGTTCCGTTTCTTCAAGCCCTCGTACACGTTTTCCCAGTCGGCCGGGCTCTCGAAATCCTTAAGGTGGCGGTACGGTTCGGGGGTGAAGGCGACGCTGCCTTCAGGGGCAGGAATCTTACCCTGCGATGCGAAAAGCCACTCGAACCATGGTCGGGTCTGCTCCATGCAGAAATCCGTGCCGATTGCAACGTGATCAATACCCACCATCTGGACGAGATAGTCGATGGCGTCGAGATATTCGTCGAGCCCGGTTTCGAAGCCTTTTTCAAAGAACATTGGGAATGCGTTTGCGCCGATAACGCCCCCTCGCTCGACGAGTAGTTTTATAGCCTCGTCAGTTTTGTTGCGCGGATGATCGATCTGTGATCGGGCGTTGGCGTGGGTGATAGCAACTGGTCTGGACGAGTGCTCGATGGCGTCGAGTGTTGTTCGGTCGCCGACATGCGAGAGGTCGATCAGGATGCCAAGTCGGTTCATTTCAGCAACAGCCGAGATTCCAAATCTGCTCAAACCGTCATCGACACGCTCGTAGCAGCCGTTCCCGAGGAGATTGCGTTCGTTGTAGGTAAGCTGGATTATTCTGACGCCGAGCATGTGAAACAGTTGCAACCTGCCAAGATCGTTTCCGATCGGTGCCGCGTTCTGCCAGCCAAGAATCACCCCGGTACGGTTTTCAGCTTTTGCTGCCAGGATATCTTCGACTTTTTTAACCTGCCTGATCAGATCATCAAACTCATCAAACCAGTCGAGATAACGGGCTGTTTTGTGGAGCGTGGACTCGTAATCATCCCAGACTGCAATTGTGGCGTTGATTGCGGTCACACCACCGTCACGCAGCACTTGATACACCGATTCCCTGCCCCATTTGCTGGTGTCGAGACCGTCTATGACTATCGCATCGCTGAAGGGCATATCGTTTTATCGCTCCGGTTAGTTTTGTCCCGCTATGAGTATGGTCGGCGCCGAGTTGGTTAGAGGGCTGGTGAAAACAGCCACACAGTCGAATCTGAGAAGGGTTTGTATGCGATCTGCTGGTAGATCGAGTTTGAGGTTGGGTTATCGAGATCGGTGTACAGTACCGCGCGCTTTGTTCCACTGTTCAGAATCTTCTGTGTTACTGCAGTAGTCTGGGCAGTAGCGTACCCGTTGTTGCGGTACTCGGGAGGCGTGTAGACGGCGCTTATGGCTACGATATTCTCCCTTCCCCTGCTAGAAACTACCGTACTTACTGGACGATCAGTGGTCCGGAGGTAGACGATACCTTGTTTGCAAGTCGAGTAATTTCACACCTCGTTGTTCAATCTGTGACAAGCCGTTTGTGACTAGAGAAATTTCCTATCGTCTTCCATGATGTTGCTCAAGATAGCCTGCGGTCCTGCTGCCATCAGCCCGGCGTCGACCGGGAGGAGCACACCGGTTACCCACTTCGACTCATCGCTTGCGAGATATACCGCCGCCATCGCTACGTCTTCGGCAGTTCCCTCGGTGCCGAGGGGTGCGATATCGCGACGAAGCTGACGGCGCTTGTCGTCAACCACCTCGACCATTGCCGTGTAGATCATTCCTGGCGCGATGCAGTTCACCCGGACGTTGTCTCGTCCATGTTCAACCGCCATCGCCATGGTCAAAGAGATTACTCCGCCCTTCGACGCCGAGTAGGAAACGCTGTGGCCCATTCCTGCACGGATGCCGTCGACGGATGAAATGTTGATGATCGAGCCGCTGCCGGATTCGATCATTGCAGACACAGCATATTTTGAGATGAAAACCATGCTCTTCAGATTAATATCGAGCATGCGGTCCCACGAGTCTTCTTCTATTTCGGTAACCACACCACTGCCGAGAATTACGCCCACATTGTTCATCAGAATATCGAGTTTTCCGAAACGGTCGACTGCCGCTTCGACCATTCCCCGGCAGTCAGATTCCCTGGAGACATCTGCGACATAGTAAGCGGCCTCACCGCCATTCTCTGTAATCACTTCAACACTTATTTTCGCCGCTTTTTCGTCCATGTCGACGATCAGGACTTTTGCACCCTGCTTCGCAAATTCTATGGCGGTTGCAACACCGACACCCGGCACCTTTAGTGACCGCGTACCAGCACCGGTTACGATTGCAACTTTGTTTGCAAGGCGGGTCATTTTTCAGCTCCTGGGCGTTGTGCAGTGTTCGCTTACAGGTTTTGGCGATCTGGTGATTCAGGGAATTCGCTTTGACCGCGTGTGTTTGGCGGGAGATAATCCGCCCGAGCCGGATTGTGGCACAGTTACGCGTGACTTTCACTATAGACGACTACGAGTTCGCTATTTTGCCAGTTTGTGAATTTACTGGTCGGCCCGACGGCTGCATTGCCGATAGCTGCATTAACGTTCTAGAAACATCGTAAAAGGAAACCCGATGAAAGCTGCCGTGATTCGCGGGACTCAGAAGATAGTTATTGAAGACATGCCTGTTCCGGAACCGGGTCCAAGCCAGGTACTCGTAAAGATCAGGTACTCCGCGCTGTGCGGCTCAGATGTTCACCGGTTTCAGTATGGCATGGCGAATCCCGGATCGGTACTGGGACATGAGTACATCGGCGAGGTTGTGCAGACCGGAGCAGATGTCACTCTGCTGGAGGAGGGTGATCGGGTAGTAAGTGGTGGTGGTGATCCGCCCGAGGGTGCTGAAGAGGTCATTAGTAAAAGTGCCAGATACAGTGCACGCACCATTGGGGTTCAGGCAACACGGATTGGTGGGTTTGCGGAGTACATCACCATGGACGAGTGGCGTCCGCTTCTGATCCCCGAGGGAGTTAGCGATGAGTTGGCCGTGCTGGCAGAGCCGACGTCGATTGCGGTGCATGCCGTGCGAACTTCGAAGTTCAAGATCGGTGATAGCACCATGGTAATGGGTGCTGGCCCAATCGGTCTGCTAACGATGCAGGTGCTTTTAGCAGGTGGGGCGGCTGCAGTTTATGTCTCGGAACCCGCGCCTGGACGGGCTGAGGCCGCGAGGAACTTGGGAGCAAGTTTGGTTATTGACCCGCGTGACGAGGACGTTGTTGAGCGGGTTCTAAAACTTTCGGGTGGCTCAGGGGTCCCAGTTGCATTTGATGCTGCGGCTGCGAAGCCGACTCTTCAACAGGGACTAGAAATGGTAAGGCGAGACGGGCAATTACTGGTTGTTTCGATGGCGTGGGAAGACGTTGATCTATTGACGGTGGAGTGGATCGGTCGAGAGGTAGAGATGAAGGCGGCGTATGGCTCGGAGCCGATCGACTGGCGGATCGGTTTGAATTTGATGGAGCGCGGTCAACTTTCCTCTAAATCAATGGTTACTGATGAGAGCTTTATCGGTTTTGACGAGATGCAGGTTTCGATGAAGCGTCTGATGAAGCCGGACGAGCACGTGCAGTTGGTGCTTGTGCCGTAGGTCACGCGCGACATTACGAGAGGTCGGATTGTGTTAGTTGAGTTGTAAGATGAGGCTTCTGGTTCGCAGTCTCGGACGACTGTCCGCCGCGTCGCATTTCACCTTTCCTCTAGCTCCTTTGCATCAGGGAAAGGAGGATCGCTATTGAGTCATCGTATTTGGACGGCTTGTTTACACGTTGCGTTAGCTCAGGGCGTGTACTATGCCCAGAATCACATATTGGACCTGAGTTGAAGCTGAGATCGCACTCTGTTTGCCGGTCCATGGAGTACACCGATGGCATCCCGTTCTTTTATTGGCAATCCCTCTCAAATAATCGTCGAGCAGCTTGTGGCATCAGGGATCAAGCACCTGTTCTACAATCCAGGATCGCGTGAGGCGCGTTTTTTCGACACACTTCACAGTCGCCCCGAGATCAACGGGGTTATCGGGCTTCACGAGGGAACTGTTACCTCGATGGCGGGTGGTTACGCACAGGTAAATTCAGAACCGGCTGTGATGTCAGTACACCTTGGCGCAGGGCTTGCCCAGAGTCTGGGTCAGATGATCAACGTCTGGGCCGCGGCTCTTCCGGTAATCATGATTACGTTTGTCGGAGATACTGGTAGCTATGCCGACAGAATCACCCTCGATCTGGGGCACAACGTTGGCCCAACTTCGATTGGTGCGCCGTTCATGAAAGCCAACTGGACGGTGATCGAGCCAGCTGGTCTGGCAACCGCGGTTGAACGCGCCATCAAGGTCGCTACAACTCCACCTTTCGGGCCCGTCCACATTGCTGCGTACGATCGAATTCTGGGATCCGAGCACATCACTACTTCGATCATAGAAGGACCGCCTGTTCGTCCCCGTGCCGGTTACCCGGATGAAGGTGATGTAGAAGAACTTGCCAGGACGCTTCATGAGGCCAAACGACCACTTATTTATGTTGGCGACGGCGTGAACAAGAGTGGAGCAGAGCAGCAGTTGGCGGCGATAGCCGATCACTTTGGAGCGAACGTCGCCTCGATGTGGGGTGATTTGCGGGGTGTTTCAGCGGCTCATCCGCTCCATTGCGGCTACTTCAGGCAGCCGGTAATAGAGCTGGAACCTGACGCGATCATTGCAATCGGCGTGCGTCATGGAGCGAGCGGTACTCCAACCGACTTCGATACGTTCAAGAGTGCTAAGAAAATAGTTGCGGTGGGCCCTGATGTAGAGATTTTCGAGAACATCCCGGGTCTGGATCTGGCGATCATGGCCGATGAGTCTCGGGTTGTAGAGCGGCTTGCTGCGTTGGCTGTGACTGAGTACGAATCGAATGCGTATGACGACAGGCGTAAGGTAGCCCTAGGGGCCGCGTTGAAGTTGAGGAATGATCGACGAACTGCGTTGCAGTCGGCCACGGAAATCCAGGGACACGTTCGACCGCTGGCGCTACTGGATGCGGTTGATTCCGGGCTAGAAAAGCTTGGTGGCGGGATCATCACTACTGAGCAGTTCGCTGTTCCTCTGGAAGATGTGCACGGCAAACCACACGGCGGTTCGAACACCTATATTCGTCCTGCGGGTGGTTCAGAAGGCTATGGAATGGGGGCGCCACTTGGCGCGAAACTCGCTGCGCCTGACAAGCCTGTTGTGGGCATGGTGGGTGATGGTTCGGTGTACTACTCCGATTCGACTTTCTGGAGTGCTGCCCATCACGAAATCCCGGTTTTGTACGTGGTCCCAAACAACATGGCCTATGGAATCGTTGCGGGGGCGTTTGCGGGTGCTGACGGCGTGATGAAGGCCACCGGTGAGTACGCGGGAGTTGTGTTGGATGGGATCGATATCGTTCAACTTGCAGGGTCGTTTGGCGTTGAGGGTCGGCGTGTAGACGACGAGTCGAAGATCGAGGCAGCGGTCGAAGAGGGACTGGATACAGTCGAGCGAGAAGGGCGTCCAATGGTGCTGGATGTGCAGTTGCCGTTAGGGATTCCTGCCGGTGGTAGGGCGGCAAAACCGGTCAAGTTTTCCGACATGTCGAAGTAGAGAGTGTTTCAGCATGAAAGTTTTCCTGAGTACCAATTTTCCACAGGAGAATTACTTGATCTTCAGGCTCGCGAGAAAAACTCTGCTTGGGGATTGAACACAGTATCTTCTTCGAGTGGGTAGATTGGTCGAGAGCAGACCGTGTGACCGAGAGTTTTCAGGTTTGCACTGGTCGCACCGGGGGCATCGACGTTGAAATTGGCTTCCACCCAGTCGTCGTAGAATGCAGGTTCGCAGTGAGGCGATTTCACGATCGTTGAGTGAAAATCTTTAGGATCGAGGCCGACTTTGAAGAACAGAGCTCGGTCTACAAGCATCACCGTTTCAGTGGTTGCCACCAGGGTTAAGTTTCCAGACTTAAGCACGGCTGTGGGTCCGATCAGTGGCTCGTATTTCCACGTTTCACACTTGAATTTCCCATCGGTTAGAGTTTCAACTGTCCATTCGAGCTCAAGTGGAGTGAACTGAGGATCGTGTGCCCCTCCTACTCCCATCTTGAATATTCCGCCAACACCCAGTTCGTGTGCTTTTGCAGCCGCAGCGGGGTCGGCGATCGGGGCGAGAACGGAGTGAGGGTAATCGGTTCGAGTCATTTCTGAAATGATTGCGTTGCTGTCGCCGGACGATCCGGAACTTGGAGCGTCGGCGGCGTCGGTGAAGGCTATTGGACCTGCCATAGATGCACCTCGCGAGACGGCGTCCTCCAGAGAGATGAACTGGCCCTGCATGATGTGGCGGTTAGGCCAGAAATCGTTTGCCATCTGGAGAGCGTGCAGTTCGGCGAGTTCCTGGCTATCGTCGGTGAAGACGTAGGCCTGGCTACAGAGTTCGGGAACATCGGTGAAGGGGTTACATATGAAGAATCCGGCCGAGAGCACCCGGGGATCTTCATGAATTTTCTGTGCATATCGAATCTGGGCACCGAAAACACCTGTTTCGGTTATGAGTTCGTTGCCGCGAACTATCGCCGGAACCCTCACACGGGCTGCGACTGGGTTCACACCGTCTTTCAGGATTCGGGTGAGGATTCTGGCTGCCCTTCGACCCGTGTCGGCAAAGTCGATGTGCGGGTAAGTGTGGAACGAGGCGAGGCCGTTGATGTTTTCAAGCATCTTGGCTGTGAGGATGCCGTGCAAGTCCATTGTGATGACAATTGGGACTTCGTCGCCGAGAATCTTTCGGGCTTCTTCGAGCAGGTAGCCTTCGGGGTCGAGCAGTTCGGTTGTTCCCATGGCACCGTGCAATGAGAAGTAGGCGCCGTCGATTTTGCCGGTGTGTTCCTTGAGCGGTTCGAGAAATTCATTGGCGATGCGCATGAAGGCGTTATGGGATAGTGGGCCGGCAGCGGTGCCCTCGGCGTCATAAGTAAATACCAGATCAAGGTCATCACCGAAGGCTGACTTTAGTTCGGCCAGTACGCCGCCGATCTGTGAGTCGGAACCTTCATGGACAACCCTGATCTCGTCTCCTCGCAGGTAGTCGAAGAATTCGTATTCGCAGGGGGCTGGATTGAATGTGGATATCTCTTGCTGACATCCACCGATCAGAATTCGCATTGTTGCGGCTCCGTGAAGTTCCTGGTCATTGGGCACTACTGGTCAGAAAATGTATCAATGAATCGGGTGTCACAGTGCGTGATTGCTGCGATATCTGCTCTGGAAAGGTAGTCCATACTGCATTGCAATTTCTCTAGGTCGGATATTTGATTAGTGGGATGGGTTTTCTGGACCCAGCATGTTGCGCTTGCAAGCTAATTACCAGCGATATATGACGGCCAGAAAATTTGGGTTTATTCACGTCGCCTGTACGGCTCTTTGAGATTAAAAAGTGTCGCGGACATATCCCTCTATAATCGCGGCGCTATCGAGATTATTTGAGGAGTATCAACTTGGACGTGTCTACAGCACCTGCGCAACCGAATCTTGTTTTCATTCTTCCTGATCGATTACGTCAGGACACTTCGGCAGCTTACGGGAACGACTGGATCCAGTCGCCACACATGGACCGTATGGCTTCCGAGAGCTTCGTTTTCGAGCACTGCTACGTAACGCAGCCTGTGTGCGCTCCAGCGCGTGCTTCGATCATGACGGGTTTATACCCCCCAACGGCTGGCATGCCACGGAATCGGCTGATCATGCCGGCGGAGGTTCAGACCGTGGCGCAGATGGTGTCCGATGATTACAAAACGGGGTATATCGGTAAGTGGCACTTAGGTGACGAGATCATCAAGCAGCGCGGTTTTAACGAATGGGTGAGCGCCAATGACTACTGGTGGCCGGAGTATACGAATCCAGATGATCAGAAGAAGTTCTCTGACTACCACAATAGTCTGGTTGACGAAGGATATGAACCCGAGCAGGAGCATCCTGGCGGGAAGACATTCTCGATGGAGCAGAGGTCGGGCATGCCACCAGCACAGCAGATGGCTTCGTTCCTTGCCGATAGCGCGGCAGAGTTCATCGAGCGGAATCGTGATGATCCATTCGTTCTGTATGTGAGCAGTATCGAGCCACACCCGCCGTTTGCGGGTCCTTTCGACGATATGTACGACTCCACTACCTTGCCTGTTGACGAGTCGTTCATGCAATCGCCAGTTGAAAGCACGTTGTTCAACCGCATGCGCGCCGAGCTGTTTGCCGACTGTGTTCGTGATGGTATTTCCACTGCTACTGAGAAAGGCATGCGTCAGCTCCGGGCGAACTATTTCGGGAACGTGAAGCTTGTCGATGACATGTTGGGGACGATACTCGGGGCGATAGATGGCGCGGGGATCAAGGACAACACGATCGTTGTGTTTACGAGCGAACACGGCGACATGATTGGAACACACGGCATGATCGAAATGCGGACTCCGTACGAAGAGGCGGCGCAGGTTCCGCTGTTCATTCGGGTTCCGTGGCTGACGGATCAAGAGACGCGGATACCGGGGAACTTCAGCCAGATCGACTTTGTGCCGACTTTTCTAGATTTGCTGGGGCAGTCGATTCCTGGGTATTTACAGGGCGAGAGCAGGCGTGGGGTGCTTGAGGGCAGTGAAGACCTGCTAGACAACGATGTTGTGGTGCAGCACAACGGGGTTGGAGATCGAGATTTGGCGATGGAGTGTGATAGTTGGGTGATGAACGATGAAAAACTTCGCGAGTTGAACTTCTTGAACACAATGCCTTGGCGATCAGTGATTACTGCGGATCGATGGAAACTAAACCTGTGTGCAGTCGATCAGGGCGAACTGTACGACTTAAACTCGGATCCGGGTGAATTCCACAACCTGTTCGACAAGCCTGAGTACCGAGATCGGATCAGGTGGATGGCTGCCCGACTTCATCTTTGGCAGGCGGAGAACGGCGATTCGGCACCTCTGCCGGCAATCCTGTAACGGAAAGCGTGTTGCTCTAAATCCGATTGTTCGTCAAGGGGGTCTGGAACGGCCGTAGGGTCGACGACCGTAGCTCGAATTTCAACTCGAAATGGGCCGACTGGCGCTGGCTGAGCCCGACCGGCTCGTCTTTAGAGATTGCGAGAGTTTTTCAACCTGAGTAAATTGAATTGTTCGTGGTCTTGGACGGGTGTAGAGTTCGCCGAGGTCTATTGATAACAACCGTAATTTTCCGGAAAGCTAGCGTAAAAACTTGAAAGCTGCACGACTCGTCGCCCCCGCAACGTTTGATTTCGTAGATATAGAAGAGCCAGTACCGGTTGACGGTGAGGCCAAGATCAGGATCGAGGCATCATCGGTCTGTGGCAGCGATATTCATGGGACGTTCCACGCCAGCCTGCCTGAAGAGAGCTACCCGATGGAGCCCGGTGTTGGCTGCCACGAGATTGCCGGGACAATTGTTGAGTCGAAAACAGACGAGCTCAAAGAGGGGCAGCGTGCTGTTGTGTTGCCGACACGTGGGCTGGGGGGGTTAACGGAGTATATGGTTCAGACACCCGATCGTGTTCTGCCTGTTCCAGACTGGGGACCGCTCGACGAGTGGGTAATGTGCCAGCACACCGGTACGGTTCTCTACTCGGTCAAGCAGATGGGCAACGTTGCGGGCAAACGCGTTGCAGTGCTTGGTCAGGGAGGCATCGGTCTTTCGTTCTCGATGCTTGTCGAAAAGCAGGGAGCGCTCCAGGTAATCGGTATCGACCCGGTTGAAGCGCGGCGTGAGAAGGCCCTCTCGATTGGTGCCACGAACACGGTGAATCCCGACGAACACGATATGTACGAGGTGATCGAGGAACTCACCGGCGACGAGGGTATCGACATTGTGGTCGATGCCACTGGAGACCCCGAGGGGTTTGGCCAGTGCCTGAAGATCGTCAAGCGCTGGGGCACGTTTGTTAGCTTCAGCCTGACGGGGCAGAGCGGAAAGATAGCCTCATTCCCGCATCAGGAGTTCATGTTCAAGGCTGCACGGATTATCCCGACACAGGTAGCGGCCACTTCGGAGCCAACGAAGGAAATTCGCGAGACTATCGCACTAAAAGAGCGTGGTTGGATCGACCCTGGTGTTTTGAAGAGCCACAACCTTGATTTCGCCGATGTGCAGAAGGCATATGACATGTACGCTGATCATTCGGACGATGTGATCAAGGTCGTAATGTCGGTCAACAGCGCAGGCTAAGACAAAGTCTGATCACTGTAGTTTTCTATTCGACTTCCCGTCGTGTTTCTGCGGGAGGTTGTTGTTTTGACGGCGATGTAACTTTTTGGCGTCGTTTTGTCTGCAATGTGAGAACGATTACAGAGTTATATCAGCGGGTATTCCAAAGCCGTTTGGATGCATTTTTCACCCAGTAATTTCGTACCTCGACCTCACTCGGTCTGATTGAAAATTGCCAGGTGGTTTCTTGAATCATCTCGACGCATTTTATGAAAATTGGACCTGCTTAAAAACCATTCTCACACCTTCGAGCACGTAATTAACACTCAATAGGTCTCAATCCTTACCGAGCTTGTGTCTGTACAGGGATCGTCTGCACCGACCAGTGTTGCTGTCTCGATTACATCGGTTGGGAATACGATATGTACAACTGATTTCCCGCTCACCGCAGGCGGTGGTTTTGACATGCAGATGGGTGCCGACTCGGTCACTTACACAACGGCACCGCGGGGTATATTTCGAGAACCAGATCGGATTCTGAAACAACAGCGGATCACAACCTTGGTACCACCATTTTACGTTCGGGTGATAGTGATGATGTCGATTCTGTCGCATTTGTCGCCGGGTTGCAAAGTGCAGCCAATCGCGACGATAGTTCTGGCAATACACTTGACGTGAAAACGGTTCCTGCAACCACGCTCGGGTCAACGGTTGGGACGACTGCTGTCTCCTCCATCGGTGTTAGCTGTATGCGACTTTACGTCCTACTGCCAGATCGTTACTTCGTTTACAGGAGCGCGTTTGGCCGCTGACTGGGTCGTTTGTTCTGCGGCCGGGTAGCCGATGTAGAGGGCAGCCACTACGTCCCAGTCGGGTTCGGCTCCAATGGTCGTTCCAACATTCGCGAGACACGGCTTGC
The DNA here is from genome assembly GCA_964435915.1 of uncultured Dehalococcoidales bacterium. GTDB lineage: Bacteria > Chloroflexota > Dehalococcoidia > Lucifugimonadales > Lucifugimonadaceae > Lucifugimonas. The sequence goes on along the minus strand of CAYTAO010000042.1, from coordinate 5,063 downwards.
CAGTGCTCCAACCGACTCCTATGCCGAGCGAGTGGGCAGCGAGCATCAGGTTCTGAATGGCACAGGCTGTTGCTGCGTAGTTCTCACGGGTGACTTCTTCGTTTCGCCCTTCAACTGAGTAGACGTACATGAAGGCCGGAGAATCGAGGATTTCCTGCTGGGCCTCTAATGAATTGTTCGCTCGGCGCTGTGGATTAGGATTCTTGACGTTCTCGTAGGTCCAGTCGTGGACTATTTGCGCGACTTTCTTCCGCATTTCGCCATCTTTGGAGAGGACGATAAAACGCGAGGGTTCGGTGTTTCGATGGTTCGGCGCCCAGGTTGCGGCTTCGATTATTCGTTCCAGGTCAGAGTCCGAAATGGGGGCGTCGGTAAATTCTCTGGTGTTGCGTCTCTGGTGGATGGCGTCGAGTACCAAATTTGTTCTCCGTCTAAGTGAGGTCAGTTGCGATTGAAATATTGCAGATAGGGAAGGTTACATGTGGTTGAGCTGTTTTACCCACTCACCTTGAGAATGAAGTTCGGTCGGATCGTATGCCCGATTCAGGTAGTACTCGTGCATGGGCTGATAGGCGTCGAGTGCGCGCCTGAGATCAGATATAGCGTCGGTTGAGCAGTCGATCCTGATGTCTAACGGAAATTGCTCACCCGCCGCGCCGACCAGCAGTGCGGCCGATCTTTCAGGTAAGTGTGGATTGTCCGATCCTGCCTGACCACCCGCTTCTTTGCCTGCTTCCAGAGCAGCTAGGAGTCATGCTTTGAGGGTGGGCTCAGTTGAGTCGAAGGGGGCGTAGAATGCGGTTGCCATAGCATCGAGCACGTTGTCGTTTGCGAGAAAATTACTGACGACCATATAGTCGACGACGGATACATGACCGCTGACAGACTTGATCCTAGTTCCGGAATGCACCATCGGAACGCCCGTCGGCGATTACGGATTTGTAGTCTTTTCCTGCCGGGGTATAAACGCTGAATACGAGGTTTCACCAAACTGAGTGACCGGGTATGAGCTAGTTCAGAATTCACCATCGATTGCGGGATCGTACTGTTTGTCGCCACCGAGGTCGGCAAAGAGGCCGTGGGTGATGAAAATTTCATCGAACGTATCGGCTCTAATTTCGCTCAAGCCTTCACTACCCTAATGGTTCGGCCTTCGGTGGGGTCACCGCCTATTACCGGATTAGATAACGGCGCACTGAATCCTTCAGACGAGATCGAAATCACGTCATCAGGCTGGAATTTCCAATCTCGAGTCGAATAGCTCAGCTGGCTGGTACCGAAGAAGTGAATATGAGCATCACCAGGGATTCGGTGCGAAGGATATTTGAAGTGGTGATCCTCGCAGTACGCCAGCGAGTGCGACATGTACTCCTCGCCTGAATACAGCGGTCCGCTTTCGTAAATCAACTCGCCATCACGCTCGACCGTGCATTCCAGTGTGAGCTCATCAAAAGCAAAATCTGTCACAAGCTCGGGACCAATCGCGCATGAACGCAATTTCGACGGTGCCAAGTACAGGTAGTTAACGCGCTCGGTCTCATGGTCAGCCCACTCGTTTCCAAGCGTGAAACCAACTCGTCGGGGCACACCTGCCCTGTCGATAAAGTAGCAGCCACCCAGTTCAGGCTCTTCACCGCCATCAAGGGCAAATGCTGGTATTTCCAATCCTTCGCCCGGACCCCGCACAATCGTCCCGTTGCCCTTGTAGAACCACTCTGGCGAAACACCTCGCTCGCCCGGTTCAGGCTTACCGCCAACGATGCCCATCTGAAACATCTTCGCCGAGTCTGTTACTGGCTCCTCTGTCGCCTCCGCAAGACCCGAAGAGGATTCGCCCCCCGAGTGCATCTGGTCGCGAGACTGCATGCTGCCCGTGTGAGTCAAACCTGTCCCAGAAACAAGAACCCGGTGACTATCGGGATGGTCGAACGGCGCGATCAGGTAGGCCGAATCACCACGCACCCTCGCAGCAAGTAATCCAGCGTAATTAATTCGATCTGAATCGTTTCGACCGGCATCAGAAAGCGTTTCCTCAAACGACTTCCCTGACTCCTGGGACACCTCAAACACATCGAAAACTGAAGTCAACGAACCGGTCGAAGATGTCACGTCGACGACATCTTCACCGTCAACAAAGCCAACTCGACGACCAACCGATGGAATTACAAACTGAACAACACGCATGGATTCTCGTTTCTCTCTAAATCGCAAACTAAATTTCGCAATGGAGATACTAACCGCTGGATCAGCACAGGTCATATAGGTTATTCAGCTATCCTTCTGGAATCGGTAGTCAACTAATCCGAATGAACACGATAACTCCCTCCGCCCTGATCCACTCCATGAACAAGCCATCCAACGAAACAGCGTTCACAATCGACACCTCGTCGATCAAGTTCGGTACAAGAATCACCAGCGAAGCAGGCTACGAACTGGCCCGACTCGGCGCAAAAAGAGTCCTCGTCGTAACCGACCCGCAAATGGCCAGCAGTGAGGCTGTGCACACCGCAAGCGAATCGCTGAGCCAGGCGAATATCGACTTCGCCGTATTCGATCAGGTCAGCATCGAACCCACCGACACCTCGCTAAAAGAAGCGATCAAATTCAGCGTCGATGGCAGCTTCGAAGGCTTCCTGCCCGTTGGCGGTGGATCAAGCATCGACACCGCAAAAGCTGCCAATCTATATTCCACCTACCCGGCCAATTTCCTCGAATACGTAAACGCCCCAATCGGAAAGGGCACACCCGTTCCCGGCGATCTCAAACCCTTGGTCGCAGTCCCCACAACGGCTGGTACTGGAAGCGAAACCACCGGTGTCGCAATATTCGATTTAGAAGAAATTGGTGCAAAGACCGGAATAGCACACCACTTGCTTCGACCCGATGTTGGCCTGGTCGATCCAGATAACACCCGCTCACTCCCCAAAATGGTCGCAGCATGCAGCGGCTTCGATGTCCTCTGCCACGGCATCGAGTCGTACACCGCCCTGCCCTTTTCACAGCGAGAGGCTCCACCAACGCCGGCACATCGCCCGACCTACCAGGGCGCAAACCCAATCAGTGATGTCTGGGCACTGGCAGCCCTCGAAATGGTTGGAAAGAGCATTCTTCCAGCGGTGCTCGACGCCGACGACACCGAGGCACGATCAAACATGGCGATGGCCGCAACGTTCGCCGGAGTCGGATTTGGAAACGCCGGAGTCCACCTGCCCCACGGCATGTCATATCCCGTTTCTGGACTCGTCAAGGAATACACACCGGAAGGCTACCCGGAAGCCCACCCCATCGTCCCGCACGGCATGGCGGTCATCCTCAACGCACCAGCAGTATTCCGCTACACCGCATCGTCCAACCCCGAACGCCACATGCGCGCCGCCCACTTGCTTGGAGCCGATGTGACGGGAGCCGGACCAGAAGATGCTGGCGACCTGATAGCCGAACGTCTGATTCAAATCATCAAAGAAATCGGCGTGCCAAACGGCCTCGGCGGAGTCGGCTACGCAGCCGACGACGTACCCCGACTCGTCGAAGGCACGCTCCCCCAGCACCGAGTCACCAAACTCGCGCCACGCCCGACTGGGGCCGACGAGCTTACCGAGCTATTCAAAGATTCAATGAAGCTCTGGTAGGTCGCGTGTGACTTTTTTCTGAGAGATCGATAACAAACGTCTGGATTGAGTCGGGGGGCATTTGAAAACGCGTTCCAGATGCCGTTGTCCGGTTATCTGTTGCAGGAAGATCAGACGGAAGGGTCTGCGATTTTCAACAAGCCGATGACCAACATCAGTCAGGCAACCGAGATCGCGATTATCGATACCTGCGACTTCCGACCGTTCCGGCGAATTAATACGTGACCAAGTCACTCACCTCTTGGGTGGTCGGGGGTCATCAGGGTTATCGAGGAAATAGTGAATCACGTCGGGCGAAGTCATGGCGTACCTGATCGAACTCTCGTCACCGATCGTGCGTATGCCGTGCAGACGTCCAGCTCCAACGAAAACGAGATCACCCTTCTTCGCTAGGAACGGCTCATCATCGTCAACCGTCCACTCACATGCACCCTTGGCAACAAACCACAACTCGTCCATATCGGGATGCCAGTGAGGTGTGTTCGACGATCCCGGCAGCGGGTGGATCATGTTCAGCCGGTTCCGTTGATCGAGCACTACTTGCTCACCCCAGTTGGTATCTAGTCCATGCCGCTCGATCATCCACTCCAGCGAGGTGTGGATCATGTTCGGTGGCTCCCAGTCGGTCGGGATCGACAACGTACGAGGGTGTGGGGTGCCCTTCAAATCGTAGTTGGAATTTTCCTTCCCAACCACAAGGCGGGCGCACTGGTCACCCTTCCAGGGCTTGATGTCGTGTCGGTATCCGGCAGGAGCAATAACAATGTCACCGAATTTTGCGATAACCGGCTCGTACTCACCAATCTGATACGAAGTCTCACCCTCCATAATGATCCACCACTCATGAAAATCATCATGCAAGTGCGGGTCGGACGGAGCGCCCGCCGGTGACGAAATCGCAGCCATCCTATTACGACCGTCACGAGCCGTCACTACCGACTTCGTGAGACCAGTGTAATCACCAGTCTCCTTCAACTTTGCCAGAACCTCGGGCGGTTGCCCGATCTCCTGCATCAGTTCGGCGTGATCGATTAAAGGTTGGTTAACCTGGATCATTTTGTCCCTCGTTGTTGTTGTGGAGCGACTCTACACTCAGATCAGTGGCAGGTCATTACGCACCGCATGAGTTTTTAGAAATAATTCAAGTTCATAAAAATTTTCGCGTCATTTGCTGTATATCAAGTGCCAAATGGGTGCGTCACATCTGAAATTCCCCACCCAAAGGATGAGCTAAGCTGCCTCCAAAACCGTGAATGTACACGCCTGTCCTGCCCCCAATAATTAGACCAGGGTAAATGTTAGAAACTCAGGTTCTTGAAGGGGGTAGAAGTCACAAGAAAAAGACACTGCCCGGAGCAGATCTTACGGAAATTCCGAAAAATTGAAGTAGCTCTGGCAAAAGGCGATACAACTGCACGAGCAGTCAGACAGATA
>CAYTAO010000041.1:0-20578 GCA_964435915.1 uncultured Dehalococcoidales bacterium | reverse complement strand
CGGTTGCAGAGGAAGAACCTTCTTGGAGTTGTTTACCTTGTACGGGGAGTGGCGTTCCTAACACTCATTTTCTTACCTGGTTCGATGGGCTTATGGTCGTTTGCACTGATAGGCGGTATGTCCTGGCTTGCGACTGTGCCTCTGACCGCGTCCCTGACGGCTGATGTTTATGGTGTGCGTAATTTGGGAACACTGTTCGGCTTGGCGAATATGTCCCATGCTTTTGGCGGAGCTGCTGCAGTGTGGGCGTTCGGGCTGGCATTCACCCACTGGGGTTCATATGATGTTCCGTTCGCCGTAGGTGCGGTGACATTGCTTGCTGCAGGAATCGTGTCCTTTTCCATCAAGGAAAAGAAAGACTCGGTGCGTTATGTTCAGGTACCTCGTGAAGTAATTCTAAGTTCGGATGAAACCACAGGGGCAACCATCTAAGATGTCAGCTGCTAATGGACCATTACTACACCATTCAGAGCCGATTGATCCGACACTGTGGGAGTGGTTGAGCACAAAGATCGATCACGTACTGGGTATTTCGCCGGGAGCGATGGTGCTTATTCTTGGGGGCTTGATTGTCCTGTTCCCCATCATCATCGCAGTGACAGCGGTTATAAAGCGTCGAGATATCGAGAGATAGACACCTCCGGCAAACGGCAAAATTTGATTTGTCAACATTCGAACCTTGCACTTAAGTTAAGCCAAGAACCAGCGCCCGTTACTCAAGAAAACGGACACTACTAGAAGAAAGCGAACGATATAACGCTGATATCTGCGACCCTCTGGAGAGAATTCCAGAATTCAGGGGTCGGTTCGAACCTTCGATCGACTTCAATCGACCATCCACTGAATTCTTCATGTAGGGTCTGGACTCGGATATTCCCGATGCCGATGGCAAGGTTGTCAGTTTCATCGTCGTCTGAAAGTTTCTTTGCAAGCCCGTGGTTGCGATCTTGTCCTTTCCATGTGACGCCGATAATTTTCCCGAAGAGTGGAAAGGATTTTTTTCGCTTGGTTCGTATATTTACGGAACGAGACTTTGGAAGTTGCATGTCTCCGGGTACACCGAAGTAGATCCACCATCGGGGCGGCGAATCTTTTTGACGATCCTGCTTGATAATGTTGATCCACTTGATCAATCCTTCATCGGCGATATCAATTATCCCAAGGGACCTTCGAAATCGTCGATTCCCAATTTTTTCTTCGGGCCGATCGCGTTCAGATAAAGTTGCCGTCACGCCGATAGTGTTCAGGCGTTCGGCGAGTTTATCCCGGGTTTTATCGCGTAATTTTTCAAGCAATATGATTGACCTTTGTTATTACAGGAACATTCTGTAAACCTTTATCGATTCAATAGGTTACCCATTCGGTCAAGGATAGTGTCTAGTTCCTCGTAGTCGAGTTTGTCGAGGTACTTGTTGGCTGGGTTACGTGTGAGTGGAGTCTTGATGATTCCACGCCGGTAGTAGGCGGCTTTATAAGCGTTTGCTCCGAACATGAATTCGAAGTTGAGTGAGGGAATCATTCGTTCCCATATGGTTCGTGCTTCGTCTGTAACGATCTGGAGACCTTCGCTATCGATACCGCCAGCGTCGAGGGCGTTCCAGAGTTTTACGTGGGCATCCGTGATGTGCCCTGCTGGCATTGTTCCAGCTGATCCGCGGCGGTATTCGTCTACGAGATAGCGGCCGCCCATTCCGCCCATCAGGCCTTTTACTGCCCCACCGGCTTTTTCGAGCAGCTCAGTCATGATCTGACCGGGGAGGTGACTTTCTTCTTTGACGTAATCGACGTGTTCGACCTCGTTGAGCATCTTGACCATCATGTTCGTAGGGACAACTGGCCCGGTAGGTGGCTTGTTGTTCTGGATCCAAACTGGAAGCTGTCCTGTTTCGGCGATGGCTACGTAGTGATCCCACACGACCTGTCCTGCCGCACCGTTTGGCGGCATCGCCATTACAGCGTCGGCACCGAGTTCGGCGGCATTTTTAGTTAGCTCAACAGATACGGCAGTGGATGCGCCGCTGACGCCAGCTACTACTGGCACAGCACCGTTTACGACTTCGATTCCGGTCTTGAGAACTTCTTTTCGTTCAGCGTCAGTGAGGAACGGTCCTTCCGAAGCGTTCACCGGAAGGACGATTCCGTGAGCTCCGGCTTCGAGGCTGAAAGCGATGCACTTTCTAAGAGATTCCCAATCGACGGAAAGATCTTCGTTGAATGGGGTGACTGGAATAGCGTATACGCCGCGGTATTGAGATGAAGTGCTCATTGATGATTTGTTGCTAGTTGCAGGTTGATTTGAAACATTGGGAGAATACACCGGTTATTGTCGGGTAAGATGCGGCGATTAGTTGAGACTCCCAGTAATTTAACTTCTGACGGAACACAGATGAGGAATACTAATGGCAGAGACGATGCGAGCCGCACTGGATGATGGAACCGGGCAGTACATAGTTCAGGATGTGCCGATGCCTGGTATGTACGAAGGTGCAGCGATGATTCGGATTCGCCAGACGGGTATTTGTGGTTCTGACTTGCATATGACGACCAGTCGGACAGAAGCGCAGACGATGGCGTCGGGTCACGAGATTGCCGGTGAGATTCTTGAATTGCCGAAGGGTGAGACCAATCTGAAAGTTGGTGACCGGGTTGCCATTGAGATGATCGGTGCCGGTCGGGCGTGTTTGAGTTGTCATTTCTGTCGATACGGGCAGTGGAAGCATTGCCTGAATTTTGCGCCCGACACGGGTGGTGGTTTTGCTCAGTACATGACTCGTAAGCCGGCTGGGTTGTTCAAAATTCCTCATGATATGGATTGGGTAGACGGCGGATTGGTTGAACCGATGGCGGTGAGTGTTCACGGTCTGCGATACGGTCGGATGCAGCCGGACGACTTCGTTGGCATTGTGGGTTCAGCGACTATCGGACTTTCGTCAATTGCCGCTGCGAAGGCGTTTGGAGCTCGAATGGTGATAGCGTCGGCACGTTATCCTCATCAAGCAGAGGCAGCGAAGAAGATGGGTGCCGATATCGTTGTTGGCTCTGAAGAGGGTGCGTTTGAGGCTGCGTGTCTTGACGCGACGAATGGTCTCGGCGCTGATTTCGTAGTTGAGTCGGTTGGCGGTCACCAGAGCGAGTCTTTCACACAGGCGATAAAGGGGACTCGGAATCAGGGTACGATGCTTTATTTGGGCGGAATCAAGATTCCTATGGAAGTGGATCTGTTCGATCCGCAGCTTCGCGAGATTCGAATACAGTCGGTGAGTTGCTACGGGGTGATCGACGGTAGGCATGATTATGAGGTGGCTATAGATTTACTGGCTTCCGGTGAGATCCCGTATCGCGACATCGTTACGCATCAATTTGGACTGGAGAATATTCAGGATGGTTTTGATGCGGCTTGGGACAAGGCGTCGGGCTCGATCAAGGTTCACGTGAATATTTAGCGTTTTGCGTTAGCTTTGGGCGTCGTCGAAACGTGTTTGGGGCTAATGGAATCCTTGACGCGAATGTATCAGAACTCACCGGCATGTCTGTCAGATTCCGCACGATGTTAATGATGTTCTAACGAAATCTTTTCTGGAACGATTTCTGACCTTGCGCTTATCTTAGATGTAAGCAACGCTGCCATCCGGGTTGACTCGGTCAGGTCGGTGCCATGCCCCGCGATATGGATGAGCCTGGATGACGTCGTCGACGATATCAACCCCCCAACCCGCGCTGTCAGGTATTTCGAAGAAACCGTCCACTGGCGTCAGTGCGCCCTCGATCATAGACATCTCCGTCTCGCTGTGTGGGCTGTACTCCAGCACGAGGAAGTTGGAAATCGCTGCAGCGAAGTGGATGTTGACTGCCGTTGCCAGCGGTCCCACGGGGTTGTGAGGTGCTACGACTGCGTCGTGAGCCTCTGAGATGGCCGCGATTTTACGCATTTCGGTCATCCCGCCACAGATACAGATGTCCGGCTGGACGATGTCCACGGCTTCCGCGCGAATCAGTTCGTCGAATTCGAACTTGGTGTACAGGCATTCACCTGTTGCGAGGGGCACAGGCATCTTCTTACGCAGTTCGGCCATCGCATGGCGGTTTTCCATTCGCAACGGTTCTTCAACAAACCACGGGTTGTATTCGGCTAGGGTAATTGCCAGCTGCAGTGCTGTGGACGGCTCAAACTGCTGCGCATGTGCATCCAGTCCGATCTCCGCGTCGGGACCGACAAGCTCTCTCAGCGCCGCCATATCCTGCCTGCCCTGTTCAAGCGCTTCACCCCACAACACTTCACGCCAGTTGGAGCGCAAAGGACCTGTTTTGAAAGCCGTGAAGCCGTCGCCAATAGCCTTTTGCACCTTCTCGCGCTGGTCGTCGCCAGGGTTATCCCAGTCAATGTCTAGGTAGACGGGCACGCGATCACGTACACGCCCTCCGAGCAACTTGTAGACCGGTAGATCCATCGATTTACCGAGGATGTCCCACAGGGTCTGGTCGATGCCAGAAAGCGCCGACAGGCCGGACGAGCCGGGTGGGAAGCGAGCACCCTGGTACATCAGCGCCCAGAGATGCTCGATGCGGCGCGGGTCCTGTCCCACCAACTGGTCAGAGAAGTAGTCCACCCATACGGGCGTTGCCATATCTGGTCCGACGGGATAGGCCTCGCCAACACCGTAAATCCCCTCATCTGTATGAGTCCTAATGAACACGCTGTTCCTGTGACCAAGGTCAGCGACAATCGTTTCTATCTTGGTTATTTTCATATGCGTCGCTATCCCTGTTAGCTAAATGAACGCGGGTGAACCATCGATGTGTTTCGGAAAACCCCGATCCCAGGGATGACCCGATGCTGCCGATATTGCTTCCAGGTTGAGCTCCATGCCTATGCCCGGTTTTGTTGGCAGCTCAAGATAACCATTCACCGGGGCCCAGGCCTTATCCACGAATTCTGCCTTGGGCTTGAGGTGGTCCTGCCCGAACTCAAGGATGATGAAGTTGGGAGTGGTCGCGGCAAAATGCACGCTCATGGCCGTCGATATGAACCCTGAAGGATTGTGTGGGGCAACGGTTACGTAGCGCGCCTCCGCAAGCATCGCGATTTTGCGCATCTCCAGCAGGCCTCCGCAGACGATCACATCAGGCTGGATTATGTCGACACCGTCAGCGTCGAGAAGTTCGGAAAAGCGGCTTAGCCCGGAAATGTTTTCCCCGGTTGCAATCGGAGTGACTGTCTCCCTGCGCTGTCGCGCGGTCGATTCAATAGTGTGGGGTAGTGCGGGCTCTTCAACGAACAGCAGCCTGTACGGTGAGGTTACATTGATAATCTGTCGAGCCTTTGATGGCTCCCGTAATGTGGCGTGAATATCAATTGCGATGTCAGGTCCGTCACCAATCGCTTCGCGTGTGGCGCGTACCCGCGCTTCCGTCTCCCGTACTACTTGCGGCCACGGCATTTCAGGCCAGCCGTGAGGCATAGCTGGCTCGACCTTGAACGCTGTGTATCCTTCTGAAAGCAGTTTTCGGGCGTTCTCGGCGCACTCTTCAGAAGTCGCCCCACCTACGTGCGTGTACACCCTGACCCGGTCACGTACAGGTCCGCCGAATAACCTGTAAACAGGCACCCCTGCGGCCTTGCCGGCGATGTCCCAAAGCGCAATATCAATGCCCGAGAGCGCTGCCCAGGCAGCGGGCCCGAGCGAGAATCGCATCGTGTTCTTGGCCCGGCGTAACAACCACTCGATTCGGCTCGGGTCCTGACCGATTAGCCAGGGTTTCATGTTATCGAGAGTACCAATGACGCCCGCGTCTGCACCCACGGAGTAACACTGTCCGACGCCAGTGATTCCTTCGTCGGTCAGCACCCTGAGTAGGATCATCGCTGACTGGTAAGGTTTGCCCTGCTGCCAGGTCCGGTCGTGGACGTGATACGTGACTATGTCGGTAATCTGCATTTTGAGGATCTATCGGTTATCAGCAAAACTATCCAGCTGCATCGCACTTTGTCCGTATCCTGCACAGCATTGGGTCGGTTGCCTTGTCCGGCATCTTAGAGGTTAAGCGCAGTCAGGTCTATGCATCAAGGTTTCTGTACAGGTTGCTCGATTGGATCTGACAGAACCTTATCGATCTATTTATTCGGTAGCGATCTCTTCCCATATTTGATCGACGTATCGGTATGAGATACCGCAGTGGCTACACGTTTTGAATATGAGTGTTGCATTTGCGCTGACACCGACCGGGATGATCGAGAAGTTGTGTCTATTATCGTTCGAGCCGGGGATGCAATCGGTCATCTTTTATCTAGCTCCATTGAAGCGTCGTCGTTTTCTTCGAAGAATGACGGAGGACCGTTAAATCCGGCAATCAGCTGTTCGCTGATATTGGATATCACAGGCAATTCGGTCAATTCTTCTATCGGAACCCATTCGACAGCTATCTCATGCAGATCAGGTTTGCCAGGCAATCTAGGTGTGCTGCCCGGCTTGAGGGTGTATTGGAAGAACAGTTTTAGGACGTGTGTTGAACCGTAACGTATTTTACTTCGAATGAGGCTGATTAGGCGGTAATTAGTAGGCGTCCTACTTCAACCTCAGCGGCGGTTTGGCAAAGTGTTTCGCCGTCTTGAACGATGATTCCTGCTGGGCTGACTCGGACTGATCTTTCTTTAGTCATAAGCGGATATGTTAATCGCGATATCCGTCGAGTGTGTTGGCTCGCATGTAGTCTTTGTCGAGTTCAATTCCGAGGCCGGGTCGGTCTGAGAGGTAGATTTTATCGCCTCGGAGATCGAGTGAGTGATCGATCATTACGTCGTATGCGTTTAATTTTACTCGTGACGTTTCGGCTCGATAGTGGTTGGGTACGGATGCCATGGCGTGTGCGCCAGCGAGGACGTTGATGGGTCCGCTGGGGTCGTGGGGTGAGATTGGAATGTAGTACGCCTCAGCCATCGTTGAGATCTTCTTGATTTCGCTGATTCCACCAGTCCACGTGACATCGGGCATGATGAAATCCGGGAGTTCGTTTTCGAGGATCGGGATGAATTCTCAACGGGTGTGAATCCGTTCGCCGACACAGATCGGCACGTTGACGTTTTCACGGACTTGCCTGAGGGCGTGTGTGCTTTCGACGGGAACTGGCTGTTCGAACCAGAATATGTTGTAAGGCTCGAGCGAGCGGGCTAGCCGAATGGCGGTTGGGGCATCGAATCTTCCGTGAGAATCGATGAGTATTTCGAAGTCTGGACCTACTGCTTCTCGAATTCCGGCTATTCGTTCGACACTGAGATTTTCTGCCTCGGCGCTGAGCTGCCCTGTTAAGTAACCATTTGATTCTTCAGTGTGGTGCGGATTGCACGGCGGCATCGTATGCTCGAAGTGGTGGGTTGTCGAGGGCATTACGCCAAATAAAAAGACCTCGCAACCTACGAGGTCTTTTTGACATCAAATTGGTAGCCCCGCGGAGAATCGAACTCCGGTCTCAGCCTTGAAAGGGCTGTGTCCTAACCGCTGGACGACGGGGCCGTGCATAGTGACGAGGATGCCTCTCGGCGCCAGTCTTTTTAACACTAAACATCAGCATACCGCAGAGTCGGTAAAACAGCGATTTGCGGAAGCTGCTAATTTTGAGATTTGGTTTAGGTATTGCGGCATAGCGCTGGTTATGAGACGGGGATCAGTAGACGTTTGTAGATGCTCAAACAGCGCTTGCAGGGCATTCTTTGGCCAACGGGCAGCGCGGGCATTGGGGGATGCGGGCTTTGCAGATTTCGCGTCCGTGGGTGATCAAGAGCATGTGCATGTCGTAACGATCGTCTTCTGGGATGAGTTCTTCCATGATTGGGTGAGCTTGGTCGGCTGTCGTTTTTTCTTCAATGAGCCCCAGTCGTTTTGATACTCGGTGAATGTGGGTATCGACCGGGAACGCTGGCATTTTGAGCGAAAATACCATTACGACTGCTGCTGTTTTGGGTCCGACGCCCGGAAGCGATGTGAACCATTCTCGAGCTTCTTCAAGTGGCCGGTCTGCAAGGAACTCTAGTTCAAAATGGCCTAATCGTTTTAGGATTTCGACGAGTATCTTCTGGATGCGAACGGACTTCTGATTGGACAGGCCGCCATGTTTGATAGCCTCTGCGACTTGGGAAGTTTCGGCCTCGATCACCTGCCCCCATGTTGGAAGGACTTTGCGGAGAGAGTCGTAAGCACGTTCGGCGTTTAGATCAGAGGTATTTTGTGTGAGTACCGTAAAGATGAGCTCGTCTATAGCGATCATTCTCGGTCGCCATTCAATGGGGCCGTAGATTGAATTTAGGCGTTCTTTGACGAGTGCTGGGTCAACGGTCGGTACTCGTTTCCTGGGTGGTGTGGAGTGTATTGGTGACCGTTTTTGCGATGGAGAAGGCATGGTTGCCTAGTAGTTGCGTGACTGCACGTACTCGGCGAGTGTGAGCAGGGAATCGAGTGATTCTGACGCGGGAATGTTGTCGAGCGAACTGACTGCAGATTCGATGTAGTTGTTAGCTACCTTGAGGGTTTTCTCCAGCGCACGAGTTCGCTTGATTGCTTCTACGGCTCGGGGCAGTAGATCGGCACGAGTTTCTCTAGGCGCGTTCATGAGTGCCAGAATCTCTTCGGATGCACCATTTTCGGCTGCGATGATCGCTGGAAGGGTGAGAATGCCTTCTCCGAGGTCGTGTCCGGCAGGTTTGCCTAGCTCTTCACTAGTTGCGCTGTAGTCCAGCAGATCGTCGTAGATCTGGTACGCCATCCCGATGTTGTAGCCGTAATCACGAACGTTTTTGACGGCTGCTTCATCGCCACCACCAAGTACAGCACCGCTCTCTGCAGCTGTGCAGAACAGAGAGGCTGTCTTGTCGTATATTCGCTGGTTGTAGTCCTTGAGAGGAACTCCGGGCTTCCAGGCTGTGTATATTTCGTTTAGCTCGCCGCGGGCTAGCTCAGTAATTGTTTCTGCGAATCGTCGGACGAGTCGGACATTGTTGGTGTCGCACACGTACATGGCGGATGTGGCGAAGATGAAATCGCCTATCAGCACGGCTACGTTTCGACCCCAGAGCTTACTGGCTGTTTGGTGTCCGCGTCGGGTGTCAGCGAGGTCGACAGTATCGTCGTGGACGAGAGTAGCGATGTGCAATAACTCGACAGCTGTTGCCATTTTGATTTGCATTTCGCCGCGCCCTTCGCCGAATAGGCGCGATGCGAGAAGGGTTAGTGCTGGGCGAACCCGTTTTCCTGGCGTGGCGAGAACGTGACCGAGTTGTGCATATAGATCATCAGCTTGTTCAGGAGAGTTCTCGGGTGCTTGATCGGCGATGGTCGCAATTTCAGCCATAACGACCTGTAGATCGTCGGCGACCGGCTCGTAGATGCTTTCTTGTGTAGTTGCTTCAACCATAAGTAATCTCGAATTTGTTTCTGAGTTTGCTCGACTATTCGCCGGTTAGTCGGGCGTTTTCTTCTTCGATTATCGAATCATCGAGCTTGAGGAACAGTGGTGTCGGCTTTTCGATGGGAGCACCCGGAACGATTTCTCTTCGGTTCCAGCCGTCTGCCAATGTGTCGCTGCTTTCGAACAGCATACTGTGTACCTTGTCGACGGACGTAGGCAGGTACGGGTAGAACACGGTACGAAGGGTCGATATTACGTTCAGGCCGACCCATAGTGCTGTTCCGGCAGCTTCTTTGTCGGTCTTGACGACCTTCCACGGTTCTTTAGTGTCGACATACTGGTTGCCGTGGCGGGCCAGACGCATTGCGGCTCGAAGTCCGTCCCTGAATTGGCGAGATTCGATGGCCTTTGCGACTTCTTCGAGAGCGGTATCGCAAGCGGCAAGTGCTGCTTTATCGAGTTCATCGAGATCACCGGGAGTGGGAACTGCGTTGTCGAAGTTCCGAGTTGTGATTGTGAGTACGCGATGGACGAAGTTTCCAAAGGTGGCGACAAGTTCGTTGTTGTTGGCCGCATGGAAACCTTCCCACGTGAAGTCGGAGTCGGAGGTTTCAGGCATGATCGACGCGAGGTAGTAACGGAGCGGGTCAGCTTCGTATCGGGTGAGGAAGTCGGGAATCCAGACTGCGTTGCCTGTGCTCTTCGAAAAAGGACGTCCACGTAGGTTTAGATACTCGTTTGCTACAACGTCGGTTGGCAGGTTTAGTTCTCCGCTCCCGAGTAAGATTGAGGGCAGCATGATCGTGTGGAAGGAAACGTTGTCTTTGCCCTGGAAGTAGTACGACTCGCCTTCCGGGTCGACCCAGAATTTCTCCCACTCGTCTGGGGTGCCCCGTTGCTCGGCCCACACCCGGGTAGCTGATAGGTAGCCGATTACGGCTTCGAACCAAACGTAAATTCGCTTAGATTCGTAGCCTTTAAGCGGGACCGGTACACCCCAATCGATGTCTCTCGTGATGGCTCTCTCATGGAGGCCTTCACGGATCATGCCTAGGGTCTGGTTGCGGACGTTGGCTCGCCATTCGTCCTTCCCGGACACCCATTTTTCTAGTTGCTCTTGAAAATCGCCTAATTTGAGCATCTGGTGGGTTGTGTCTTTGAATACGGGAGTTGACCCGTCACGGGGGTTTCGAATATCGATCAGGTCGATAGGATCGAGCGTTCGGCTGCAGTTATCACACTGATCGCCACGTGCGGCCTCGTGTCCGCAATATGGGCAGGTGCCCTCAACAAATCGGTCGGAGAGATATCGTTGCTCGGTTTCGGAATAGGGCATCGACTGGGTTGCTTCAACCAGGTGTCCGTTTTCTTTGAGCTTGGTGAACAGCTCCTGGCTGACCTCTCGATGTCGATCTGTATGCGTGTGCGTGTACAGATCGTAGGAGAAGGACATGTCGGCGAGGGCTTTGCTCCAGATTTCGTGGTATCTCGTGGCAATTACTCTTGGAGAGACGCCCTCTTCGGCGGCTTTCAGTGCGGTCGGTGTGCCGTGCATGTCGGAGCCAGAGACCATCGCAACCTCATTGCCGACGATTCTGTGGAATCGGGCGAAGATATCGGCTGGAATGTTCATGCCCGCGATGTGCCCGAGATGAGGTTCGTCGTTTACATACGGCCAGGCTACAGCGACGAGGATTTTGCGGGGCAATTTGATATTCCGAGAATTAGTGATGGGTGGGTGATGATTCCAGCTCAGGCTGATCGTGTGGAAGATGCCTTAGTACCGTGTTTCATTATAGCGAGGGTACGGTTGGAATCAGTCTGAAAATTTGGTGATAAGTAGGTGCCTAATTCCTATCAATTGAGAGGCGATACACCCTGTTCTTCGGCAACCCGGTGAGTTCGACCGCTTTTTGAACGAGCGAGCGGCCTGCCAGTCCGTCAGATTTCAGATTGTTCAATAGAGAAATCACCCCGTCGTCAGATATGTCCGTTGGTTCATACTCGCCGGCACCTTCGATGACTATTACGAACTCTCCACGTGGTTCAGTGAAGTGGACGATTGCCTCGGTTGCGGTTCCTCTGAACGTCTCTTCATAGAGCTTCGTCAACTCTCGACAGATAACGAGTTGTCGGACCGGGTGTACCTCGGCAATGTCGACTAGGATTGCTTTTATTCGGTGGGGCGATTCGTATATAACGATTGGACCGGGTTCATCTGAGGCGTTTTTGAGAGCGGAGACTCTTTCGCTTCTTTTGCGTGGAAGGAATCCAAGAAACAGGAATCGGTCGAACGACCAGCCCGTAACGGATAGAGCGGTGACGATTGCAGATGGGCCGGGTAAAGGAACCACACTGTGACCTGCCGAGACTGCGGAGCTCACGAGCGCTGAACCGGGGTCGCTAATTCCCGGCGTGCCGGCATCGGTGACGATTGCCATGTCACCTGAGTCGAGTTTCGATACGAGCGTATCGAGTCGTTCCGGCGATGTGTGCTCGTGAAGGCTTTCGAGTTGAGGAGATACTCCAAGGTGGTTGAGCAGTTTGCGGGTTACCCGTGTGTCCTCAGCCGCTACTGTTGCGACAGTCAAGAGCAGTTCGGTTGCGCGTGCTGTCAGATCGGAGAGATTCCCGATTGGCGTTGCCACAACGTAGAGGGTCGACACCGTTTAGGTTCGGACGTTGGCTGAATCGAGGATTTTGTCGATTGCAGCATTGTGCTGATCGTCGGCGTGATATGAACTCCTAACCAACGGTCCCGATGCAACATGCTTGAAGCCCATTTCCAATCCGGCCTGTTCGATCTCTTTAAACTCTTCGGGTCGGTAGAAGCGAATGATCGGGTGGTGCCGCTTGGACGGTCGCAGGTACTGGCCGACGGTCAGGAGATCAGTTCCTACTTCTCGCAGGTCGGCCATGGTTTCGAGGATTTCAGGTTTAGTCTCGCCGAGGCCGACCATCATTCCCGATTTCGAGGGCATGAGCGGGTTAATTTCTTTTACCCGCTTCAGGAGTTCCAGCGATGCATCGTATTTTCCGCGTCGGCGAACATTTCTGAAGACTCGCCGGGAAGTTTCGATGATGTGGTTGAGAACTTCGGGTCCGGCTTTGACGACTCGTTCGAGAGGTTCAAACTCACCTTCGAAATCGGGGATCAGGATTTCGATCTTGCAGTTGGGTGTTGTGCGTCTGACTTGGGTGACCATCTGTTCGAATATGCCTGAACCATGGTCTGGGAGGTCGTCTCGATCGACGGAGGTGATAACTGCGTATGTGAGTTCCATCTTCTGGATAGTCGAAGCAACGCGGATGGGTTCTGTGAGATCGACAGTGCCGGGCCAGCCGGTCTTGACGTTGCAGTAGGAGCAGGCGCGGGTGCATGTGTCGCCGAGGATCATGAAGGTCGCTGTGCCGCGATCCCAACATTCTCCGATGTTTGGGCAGGCTGCTTCTTCACAGACGGTGTTCAACCCGGCGCCCTTGATCTTCTTGCGAATCTCAAGGTAGTTTTCGCCACCAGGAGCTTTGACCTTGAACCAGTCGGGGAGCTGCCGTTCGCGAGTTGGCGCACCAATTTGTTCTATCTTAGAAACCAACGATTTATGTTCTATTCGCGTTAGATGCAATGAGAGTTTGGTCGCCCAATTACGGGGACCGGGGGCGCACCTGCGCCTGAACTAGTTCAGAATAACAGACAGGCAAGCATTGCTTGGGTTTATTAGGCGGTGGGTGCCACTCTATCCACCAATGAAATGCGAAGTACTTAATGGCAAAACGAAAGCGTAGACAGCGTTATAACGGACCGGATCTGACAGAGCATGTGGATCTGAATCCGGGTGATAAATTCGAGATTATTCTCGGAGAGATCAACGATGCTGGCGATTCCGGGACCGAGATCGACGGTGCGCCGGTGGTTGTCTCTGGCGGTCTACCCGGTGAGTTGGTGATTGCTGAGGTGCAGAAGCGATTTCCGGAGCGTATTGCAGCGAAAGTGGCTCATGTATTAGAGCCTGCGGCCGAGCGGGTCGAGCCAGAGTGCAAGTACTTTCTCACGTGCAGCGGGTGCCAGTGGCAGCACGTCGCGTACGATCACCAACTCACTTTGAAACGTGAACGTGTGCAACGTGAAATCGATAAATACGAAAATCTTTCCCATGTGGTTGTCGACACCACAGTTGAGAGTGAGAAGCGTCTGGGTTACAGAAATCACGGTCGGTTCACTATCGGCAAGTACGAGGATACTGGTCAGGTTGGGTACAAGAACATGGTTACCCACCAGTTCGTACGTATCGATGAATGCCTTTTAATGGATGACAAGATCAACGAAACGATCGACCTGGTTCAGGACAGGATGGAGGGTCAGACTCAGATGTCGATACGAGTTGGATCGAGTACAGACTCGATGCTTGTTCAGCCGCGGATGGATATATCGGGCGTGAACCTCGTGACAGGTGAGCAGCACTACGAAGAGGAGGTCAGGGGCTCCCGATTCAGAGTGGCTGCATCTTCGTTTTTCCAGGTGAATACAGGGCAGCTTTCGAGAGCGGTCGACGAGGTGCGAGAATTGCTTGACTTGGACGGAAGTGAGGTGATGGTCGATGCCTACTGTGGTGTTGGTGTTTTCGCTGTGCTTGTATCGCCGTATCTGAAGCGGGTTATTGGGATTGAGGAGTCAGCTTCTGCGATCGAAGATGCACGGTTGAATATGAATGGTGTAACCAACGTCGATTTCATCGAGGGTAAGACGGAGCATGTTCTTGCCGAGTGGGCCGAGGACGACGAAGTCGATGTGTTGTTGCTCGATCCGCCACGCGTCGGGTGCCACCCGGATGTGCTGGACTCTGTGAAGAAGTTGAAGCCGAAGAAGGTGCTTATGGTTTCTTGTGAGCCTGAGGCGATGGCAAGGGATCTCGATTTGCTGTGCGATGGTGGAATGTACAAGCTGGATTTATTGAGACCGGTCGATATGTTCCCGCAGACTCGGCACGTGGAGACCATAAGCATGCTTACACTGCAGGAATTGCAGGACTAAGAGCCTTTGACTAATTCAGAAAATCAAAGGTTGACTCTCGCTAGCGGCTCTCCAAGGCGCACTCAGATACTGTCAGATGCTGGCTTTCAGTTTGATGTCGCACCTGCGGTGATCGATGAGGACGCGTTTCTTGTTGATGCCGAAGACTTCTCGAAAGCGGTGGAAGCGCTGGCTCTGGGCAAGGCAGAATCGATAGCGGCGGGACGCCCGGACGAATATGTGCTCGGTGCGGACACGATCGTTGTTCTAGATGGTGTTGTACTTGGCAAACCGACATCTGCCGATCAGGCCCATGCAATGTTGCGTAGTTTGAGCGGTAGATCGCACGAAGTGATCACTGGTGTTGCGATAATTAACCCGGTGAAAGAACCTCACACAAAATACGTGAGGACTTCGGTTATCTTTCGTAGTCTGAATGATGACGAAATTGCGAACTATGTTTCATCTGGATCACCATTCGATAAGGCTGGAGGCTATGGCATTCAGGATGGTTCGCTAGCGCCGGTCACGAGTTACGATGAGTGTTATTTGAACGTTGTTGGGCTGCCTATGTGTACAACAAGTGAATTGTTACAACAGTCGGGATTCCTGAATCCAGATGGGGTCGCTTGCCCGGGTCATATCGGATTTTATGCGACTGAGTCGTGGTCTTTCTGATGAGTTTCTTCGGGCTTGGCGGGTTTGAAGTCCTTGTAATTGGCGCTATC
This sequence comes from uncultured Dehalococcoidales bacterium, assembly GCA_964435915.1. Taxonomy (GTDB): domain Bacteria; phylum Chloroflexota; class Dehalococcoidia; order Lucifugimonadales; family Lucifugimonadaceae; genus Lucifugimonas. Next base: position 5,443 of record CAYTAO010000041.1, on the reverse strand, counting down.
GCGCTGTTCGTGCTTGGCCCAAAGCGCTTGCTCGAAGGTATTCGAGAAGGGCGCAAGATCTACACGGATCTGAAGCGCCAGCGTGTTGCACTGCAGGCTCTAATTACCGAGGCAATCGATCTTGAGGATCTCAAGAAGCAAGTGGATCTTGATGGCCTGGGGGAAAGTGTGAAGACATTGGAGAGTGATCTGGCATTGGATCAGGTGACTGACGATGTACGGAAGTCTGTCGGATTTAGCAATAGCTCGATACCCAGAGACGGGCAATACTCGCGACCCCCTATAGAGTTAGATTCAGAGATTCGAGATACGATTCCAGATCTGGATTTGCCGAGTACAGGAGATGACGAAGCTTTAAGGGACGAGGGCTCGCCGATTAAGTCGGATTCTTCGACAGAGGGTGATGAGGTGAAGTCTTGAACGACAACACCATTTCAGTTCTGGCTCACATGACTGAGTTGAAGCGACGGTTGTTTCGGGTAGCTATCGTTGCGGCTATATTCATAGCAATAGCGGTGGCGAATTTTTCTTTTATCTTCAACCGATTCACTGCTGATTCTCGAGAATTGATCGAAGCCGCTGGTGGCGACATTATTCAACTGACTCTGACCGAGGCGTGGGTGGCGGCTGCCAAGTTGGCGGTGATGGTCGGGCTGACCGCGGCGTTCCCGTATTTCCTGTTTGAGATGTCGAGATTCTTTCATCCGGGTCTTAAAAAGAATGAACGGAAATACATTTATTTTCTGATTCCTGGCGGTCTGATTTCGTTCGCAGTCGGTGCTACGTTCTCGTACTTGATTCTAATTCCGCGATTGTTCGAGTTCATGTTGCAGTTCCAGAGCAGTCTGGCGATTCCACAGATCACAACAGCTTCGGTGATTTCGATGACTGTTGGGATTATCTTCTGGCTTGGAACGATTTTCGAGCTTCCGATAGTAATGTTCCTTCTCGCGAAAATCGGTTTGATTAGCTCAAAATGGTTGAAGACAAAACGGCGTTGGATGATCCTTGTGGCGTTTATATTCGGTGCGGCAGTTACGCCAACTGACCCAATTTCGCAGGTTATCGTTGCGATTCCTGTGATGTTGCTTTTCGAGATAGGGATGCTGCTGGTGAGGATTGCCGAGCGAGGTCGCGAGGAACAGGACGCTTGAGCGTCGTACTGGTTTTCGTGCGTGGATTGGTGGCGGGCAGCCGATGCGCTAAAGCCGATTAACCGGATTTTGCGTCGTCTCTACTGTCGTCTGACTCGGAGGTTTCGTCCTTCGATCCGATAGCAGATTTGAACTCATTTATCGCCTGGCCCATTCCTTTGCCGACCTGCGGCAGCTTGCCTACTCCAAACAGGAGTAAGACGATTACGAGGATGAGGGCGATTTGCCAGATGCCAAAGTTCTGGAACACAGATAAAGCTCCGAGTGGTCCCGATCTCAGCTGGGACTTGTTGAATTGAAACGGGGTTTGGGTTCAAGTATACGCTGAGACTTTTAGTGCGCCTAACGATAGCGTGAGGTTTTCTGGAGTGTTGTGCGCCGTATTCGCTGGTCGGACGGTGAAATGGCTAGCCTAGGTACCGCCAAACAGCGACAACTCGGCTGAGTATCTCGACATCGCTGGACGGGAAGGTCATCGCCTGTATTTGGGAGTTTGCGGGCTCAAGACGTGTACGCGGACCTTCTGAGTAGAAGTGTTTGAGGGTAGTTGTGTTATCTGACTTGATTCGTACGGCAGCCATCTGCCCGTTACGAACTGTAGTGGCCTGTTCCATGATCACGAGATCACCATCGGAAATGAGCGCATCGATCATGGATTCGCCACGTACCTTAAGCGCGTAGACGCCGTCGCCCGTACCAGTGATCGCTTGAGGAAGATCGATCAATTCGGATCCTGACAGATCAGACCATGTGTCGTTTTCTGGCATCGGGAATGGAGAACCCGCAGCGATGGTTCCGAGTAGAGGAACAGCGACGGTATCGATGCTCACCGGTTCAGGTATTTCATTACGCTGATTTGCGAGTGTAAGTCCGCGTGATACTTCTGAGTGGCGGTTCAGGTAACCGCCTTCAGTCAAGCGGTCGAGGTTGTAAGAAACGACCGAAGTGGAACTGATTTCGCATCCCGCTTGTATGTCGCGTATTGTCGGTGGGTAATCGTGTTCGTCAATGAACTCCTCAATAAACGACAGGATTGTCAGTTGCTTTTCGGAGAGCGTTTTCATCTGTTTGGTCTCTAGCCCGGCCGTGACTCTTTCGAGTTGCCGGTGCACTTGCGGCCACGGGAATATTCGCACTAATGTTCTGAAAACTACCAGCCGTTTATCTGAAATGTCAATCGATGGTGTCACTAGATTGCGAGCATAGGTTTGAGATCGGCAATTTTTACGAGGCGGCTGAGTACGTTTCGAGGAAATTGCCATGTGCCAGACCGCGTTGGGTTGGGTTTTTGCTATAAAGCGCCGCTGAACGACTCGCAAGCGATGTCGTCGCTATCGTGATCCAACCCGTGAGGATCGGTGTTTGGGCCTCCCGCGACGAGATAGAAATCCTGAGCTTGCGACAGTTAGCGAAATCTCCGCAATTGCGATCTTCACCGGAGGGTCCGAACGCGGTAGTCGAATTTGTGGTTGGGGGATTTCTATTGAACAGCGGTTGGTGTAGCTGTCGGCGTAGACGTGAAACCAGATTCGCTGTCGACGGTTAGGGTCGAAACGGTTATCGCGGATTACGCACTAAATAGAACGAGAACGACAAGAGCGATCCCGAGCAGGAACGTTTTAGTGGTTGTGACTGGAGTGATCGTGTCCTGAATGGTCGTGAGCGCGTTGACTGTGGTCGTGTCCGGCATGCGGATCGAAAGCCGGTGCAGGTGGCGACGTCGCCGGAATAGATTGCTCGTGTCCGTGAGATGGGTCGTGCCCGCCGGGATGAATTGGGTGATCGTCGCCGAACGAAATACCTTCGAGTTCACCTGGAGGTCCCCCAACCAACTCGGCCTGGCCAAACGCAACGTAATGCGGGGGGTCGCCTTCGAAGACGAGATAGGCGGACTGGTTGCCCGACAACGACTCATGTCCGCCGAACCATACGATGAGTGGACCATTCACCATTTGAATTGGGCCGTCTTTTGCAGGCCTTTTTACATCTGTGTTTATCTCACCGGTACCCGAAGGTCCTACGCCCCATTTAGCGGGGCCGTCGTAGTCGCCCGGTACAACGAATCGCCATCGAGGTAGCAGGCCTTTCCACGGTGCGACTTCGACCGCGACCCGATCTTCCACGCCTTCAAAGGGGTGATGAATTCGCCAGTTATATTGGGTGTTACCAGATTCAGATGGTGGACCGGGCCGATGGGTGTCGGCCGCATGGTCGTGGGAGTTTTCTGGACCCTGAGTCAACGGGTGCTTCCCGGTTAGCTAGAGAGCTTGTTGTACTGCTTGGTGAGCCGTGACTTCTTGCGGGCCGCAGTGTTTCGGTGGAGCGCACCTTTGCTAACTGCTCGGTCGAGCGCAGAAATTGCGTCGCGCAATGAGTTGTCAGACTCATCTGTTGTTGAACCGTCGGCGATTGCTTCGACCACAGCTCGCACTCGGCTGCGGGTGAATGTTCGCGTTGATCGGTTTCGTGCGGCTTTTCGATCTTGAGCGCGCAGAGTTTTAGCGGCGGGCATTGATATTCCTTGGTAATTGTTCGAAGTGCGAAAACGATGATTATAAGAGTTAATTGATGTTCATATTACTATGAGTTTTTTATTTCACTCACCCGGAAGACAGCGTCTACCCCGGGAATCGTTTCCACGCGTGAGAAGAGCCGACTTAACTGCTCGACCCCAGTAGTGTACACCGTAAGCGACACCGTACATGCGTTGGTTTTTTCGTCTTCTGTTGAAGTAAGCGAGTGAATATTGACATTTTCGGACGAGACAACGTTTGTGATGTCCCGGATTAGGCCGACACGGTCGAACGCTTGTATCTGCAATCGAGAGGCGTAAGTGGTTTCGTAGTGGCCCCATGCAACCGGCATGTGGCGCTCAGTACCTTCGGTGTCACGGAGTATTGCACAGTTCTGCCTGTGAACCGTTACACCGCGGCCTCTAGTGAGGTATCCGGTGATCTCGTCGCCGTAAACGGGACTGCAGCAGCGCGCGATCCTGGTAAGCAGCCCTGATTCACCCATCACGATGAGACCGTTGGTCTGATCTGTTGGTGGTTTGCCGGGCGTGATCTCCGGTACAAATACGTCATTGGGCTCCGGGTTGAGGGTTTCGGCTACTCGAGAAATTGAAATTTGACCTGTACCGAGAGCTTCGGTTAGTTCGTCAAAGCTCTCGTAGTCGAGACTGGTGACTATTTCTTTTTCCTTGTACTTGAGACCTAGTCGACGCAGTTCTTTCTTGAGCAGGTCCTTGCCGCGGCGTACGTTGCTCTGGCGCTCCTGTTTGCGGAACCACTGTTTGACCTTCGTGTGGGCGCTACCAGTGACCAGGTATCTAAGGTCGGGGTTCAACCAGTCAAGGCTGGGTCCTCGCGGTATTCGGGCTTTTCGTATTTCGACAACGTCGCCGTTGTTGAGTGGGGTGTTCAGTGCAGTGAGCTTGCCATTTACGATCGCTCCAACGGTGTTGTGCCCGAGTTCGGTGTGAATGCGGTAGGCAAAATCGACAGGAGTCGCGCCTGCTGGCAGATCTTTGACGTCGCCTTTAGGCGTGTAGACGAATACCTGATCCTGAAGAATATCGGTGCGGACAGTAGCGAGGTATTCCTCATCACCTGAAACTTCACGCTGCCAGTCGAGCAGTTGACGTAGCCACGACATCTTGGTGTCGAACGCTTTTTCCAGCTCATCGCCCTCTTTGTACATCCAGTGAGATGCAACGCCCTCTTCGGCAATGTCGTGCATTTCCTTGGTCCGTATCTGCACTTCGATCGGGTAGTTCCCTGGGCCGCGCACAGATGTGTGCAGCGACTGATACATGTTTTCTTTTGGGCTTGCAATGTAATCGTCGAACTGGCCTGATACGGGGCGCCATTTAGAATGTACGACGCCCAGTGCTACGTAGCAGTCGCCAACCGATTCGACTATCACACGGATGGCGATAAGATCGTAAATCTCGTCGAATTTTCGACCCATGCGCTCGTATCGCTGCAGTTTGTTGTACGTGCTGTAGAGGTGCTTTACCCGACCATCTACATCGGCGTTGATGCTCGCTTTTTCGAGTGGTCCTTTGATCGCTTTTACTGCAGCCTCTGTGTAGATCTCTCGCTCTGCTCGTTTTCTGTTTACAAGCCTCGAAATCGACTTGTAATGACGTGGCATCAGGTATCGGAAAGCCTGATCTTCCAGTTGCCACTTTATGTCGCTCATTCCCAATCGGTGAGCCAGCGGCGAGTAGATGTCGAGCGTGTCTCGAGAAATGCGTTGCTGTTTGGGCACAGGTAGGTGCTGGG